>JBBSTS010000059.1:0-7056 GCA_038235675.1 Myxococcota bacterium
CGCGCCCGCCCCGTCGCCGCGCCCACCGTCTACATAAAAGCTGCGCCCAGCGCGGGGGGCGCCACCGCCGGCGTGCCGCCCCAAAAATAAAGCGACAGGGGCGGCGGCATGGTTGCAAAGCTCGACTGCAGCCGTGCCTGCAGCTCGTTGGCCAAGGCGGCAAAAAAAGCCGTCCAGGGCGGCTGCTTGCGCCGCTGGACGTTGAAATCGCAGTAGGGGCAGATCTTTTCGCAGTAGGGGACGTGGACATAGATCCCCCAGGGCTGCTTTTGCACCGCGGGCCTCAGTCCGTCTGCATTTCGACGATTTTGAGGCGGCCGAGCAACATGACGATGCGCGCCTGCTCGGCGGCGCCGCCGTCGGCCAGCTTGAGGTGGGTGGCGTCGGCGATGGGCTGGTCCCAGGTGGGGTCGACCGCCAGCCAGCGGCCGTCCATGTACACCTCCGCCCAGGCGTGCCAGCCGAAGCCGTCGCCCGGTGGCCAGTAGGCGATCCCCACCGCCACCCGCGCGGGGATCTTCAGCGCCCGCGCCAACGCGACGAAGAGAATGCTGTACTCGGTGCAGTCACCGCGGCCGCTGTGTAGCGCCTCCAGGGCGTTGGAGTAGGCCGGCACGTACTCGCTGTGCATCGTGCGGTGGACCCAGCTCACCAAACGGGTGGAGGCGGTGAAGATGTCGCTGGCGCTGCCGGCGGCACGGCGGGCGGCCGCAACGATCTCGGGGCTGTTGCTCTGAATGAAGGGCGTCGCCTGCAAAGCGGCCTGGACCTCCGGCGAGGTGGGGTGGGCGTTGCGCTGCAGCGGCGTGCGCCGCGGCAGGGCGTCCTTGACCATCACCACGTGCACATCGTCGCCGGCGACGCTGACCGCCTGGCGGCTCGAGGTCGGCGGCGGGCTGTCGCCGAAGCCGCGCAGGCGCAGCGCCAAGCGGCCGATGCTCTGCGGCGCCACCAGAACGCGCGGCGCCCGCACCACCGCGCTGATCAGCAGGTCCTGAGCGTAGTCCAGACGCTTGGCCACCTCCTGCGGCTCGAGGCGGACGACGAAGCTGTCGCCCATCTGCGACTCCAACACCTTGCCGGCACGGTCCAGCCAGGCCACCTCGCTAACCTTGAGGTCGGGGTAGCTGGAGGCGACCTTGATCGCCTGGGTGTCGACGCCAGCCAAGTTGCGGCGCTGCAGGCTCAATGCCCGGTACTCGACGCGCACCAAGCGTTGCAACGACGGGTCGAGGTGCACCGCCTGCAAAGTGGCGCCCACTCGCCCCTCGCGCGCCAGGGTGATGGCCGCGAGGGCGTCGCTGAGGTGCTCGCCGACCTCCAGCTTCTGACGCTGCTCCTCGCCGCCGGCGCGCACGCGCAGCTCCATCTGGCCGTCCGGCAAACGCGCGCCATGGACGCTGACCGTGCCGGTGCCGGTGCGCTGGCTGAAGGACAGGCGCTCGAGGCTGCCGCCGCCGGCGCCGCCGGGGACGGCGTAGACCCGCTCCTCGTTCAGCTCGATCTGCGACACCTGGCCCATGCCGGCGATCTGCGCGTGCATCTCCGTCGACAGCACCGGCTGCGGCCGCAGGCTCAGGCGGCTGTGCATCCAGCCGACTTTGTGGCCGTTGGCGTAGACGCCGTAGTAAAGGTCGTAGGGCTGCGGCGCCTGGGCTTTGGCGGCGTTGGCCGCCGACGACGACGCGGCGCCGTGCGGTGGCGCGCTCACCGGCGGCGGCGAGATGGGCGCCGGCGACAGGGGCGGCGGCTGTGCCGGTGGCGGCGCCGAGGCGAGGTTGGGGTTGTCGGCCGCGCCGGCGACGAGCGCGACGCTCACCAAACACATGCTGGCTAGAAAAGATTTTTTCATTTTGGCGACCCTGAGCGCGCGGTGGGGGGCGGCGAGGCCGCCGTGTGCTGCACCTCGACCAAATCGCGGTAGGCGCCGCCGCGTTGCATGAGCTCGGCGTGGCTGCCCTGCTGCAGGATGCGGCCGCCGTCCATCACCACGATGCGGTCCATTTTCTCGATGGTGCTGAGGCGATGCGCCACCACCACCGCGGTCCGGTCGCGCAGCAACAGGTCGAGGGCGGCCTGGATCCGCTGCTCGGTGTCCGAATCGATGTTGCTGGTGGCCTCGTCGAGCACCAAGACCTCCGGGTCGAGGGCCAAGGCACGCGCCAGCGCCAACAGCTGGCGCTCGCCGGCTGAAAAATTGCTGCCCTGCTCGAAGACGTGGGTGTCCTCGCCGCGCGGCAGGCGCGCCAACATCGCCTCGGCGCCGACGTCGCGCAGGGCACGGCGCGCCGCCGTGACGTCGATGCGCTCGCAGAAGGCGACGTTTTCCAGCACCGTGCCGGAGAACAGCTGCACGTCCTGCTGCACCACCGCGAACAGGCGACGCAGATCGTGCAGGCGCACCTCGCGGGCATCGACGCCGTCGATGAGCACGGCGCCGCGCTGCGGGTCGTAGAAGCGGTTGAGCAGCTTGAGCACGGTGGTCTTGCCGGACCCCGTCGCCCCCACCAGCGCCAGGCGCTCGCCGCGGTGCAGGGTGAGGTTGAGCCCCTTGAGGATGAAGTCTGCCTCGGTAGGCTCGGCGGCGTAGGCAAAGTGGACGTCGCGCAGCTCTAAGCCCTGCTGCATCGCCGCCAGGCGAAAGCCCTGATTAAGCGGCGCGAAGGGCTTCTCGTCGAGCAGGCCCAAGATGCGCTCGGCGGCGGCGAAGGCCGACTGCAACACGGTGTACTTGGTGGAGAGGTCGCGTACCGGAACGAAGAAGCGGCGGATGTATTGAATGAAGGCCACCATCACCCCGGCGCGCAGGGCGCCCCCTTCGAGGTGGAAGGCGCCATAGGCCAAAAGGGCGGCGATGGCGCAGGTGCCGATGGCCTCGACGATGGCGTACAGGGCGGCGTCAAAGAAGATCGCCTGCTGATTGGCGCGGCGAAAGTCGTCGTTGAGGCCCTCGAATTGGTCGGCGGTGCGCCTTTGCTGGCCGAAAATCTGCACCACCGCCATGGCCGAGAGGTACTCGGCCAAAAAAGCGTTGATGCGGGCAATGTGCTTGCGGATGCTGCCGAAGGCCTGGCGTGCGTAGCGCTGGAAAAACGCCGCCACCAACACCAGCGGCGGCACCACCAAAAAAGCAAAGGCGGTCAGATGCACGTCGATGCGCAACATCATTGCCACCACCCCGACGATGGTGAGCAGATCGGAGAGGATGGTGATGGCACCGGTGGAGAAGACTTCGGCCAGCGCCTCGACGTCGGTGGTCATGCGGGTCAGGGTGCGGCCGAGCGGCTGGCGGTCGAAAAAGCCGATGGGCAGGCGCTGGACGTGCGCGAAGATGTCGCGGCGAAGGGCAAACATGGCGCGCTGGCCCAAAACGCTCAACGAATATTCCGACGCGAAGCCGGTGACGTACTCGAGCACCAAGACCACCAGATAGGCGATGCTGAGCACCACCAAGCGATGGCGGTCATGCTGGGCGATGGCCTCGTCGAAAATGGTCTTGATGAGGTAGGGCGGCAGGATCACGCACAACGAATTGAGCGGATAGAGGCAGAGCGCCGCGGCGAAGCGTCCGGGCTGCGCGCCGAGGTAGCGCCACAGGCGCTGCACCATCTGCCAGTCGCCGCGCATGCTCTGCGCCTTCATGGGGACACCTCTGCGGCGGTGGACTGCTGTTGCGCCGCCAGGGTCGCGTAAAAACCTTCGGCGGCAAGCAGCTCGGCGGGGCTGCCGCGCTGCACGATGCGGCCTTGCTCGAAGACCAGAATTTGGTTCGCGTGCTGCACCGCCGAGAGGCGGTGGGCGACGATGAGGGTGGTGCGGCCCGCACGGCGCTGCTGCAGGTAGGTGAGGATGCGCGCCTCGGTGGCCACGTCGACCGCAGAGAGCGCGTCGTCAAGCAGCAGGATGGGGGGATCCAGCAACAGCGCCCGGGCAATGGCGCAGCGCTGCTTTTGTCCTCCCGACAGGGCGACGCCGCGCTCGCCCACCTGGGTCTGCAGGCCCTGCGGCAGGACCCGCAGGTCGTCCTCCAAAGCCGCCGCCGCGGCAGCAGCAGCAATGGCCTCGGGGCTCGATTCCGGCGCACCAAAGGCGATGTTGTTGGCGATGGTGTCGCTGAACAAAGTGGGATTTTGCGGCACCAGGCCAAAGCGGCGTCGCAGCGGCTGCAGACCAAAGTCGTCGATGGCCATGCCGCCGTAGGCAATTTGGCCGGCGCTGCGCTCGACCATGCGCAACAGGGCCATGAACAGGGTCGTTTTGCCGCTGCCGATGGCGCCGACGATGCCGACGGTGGTGCCCTCCGGCACCTCGAAGCTCACCCCCTGCAGCGCGAAACTGTCGGCGTAGCGGACGCTGAGCCCGACAACCGACAGCGACGCCGGCAGCGCCTCGGGAAGGGCCAGCGGCGGCGGGGCCGCGAGCGGCTGCGACGCCAAGATCTCCTCGATGCGCGCCAGCGACGCGGTGCCGCGCTGCCACAGCGACATCACCCAGCCGAGGGCGAAGGTCGGCCAGGACAAAAGTGCCATATACTCGATGATGGCCACCACGTCGCCGAGTGAGAGGCGCCCCTCCATCACGTCCATGCCGCCCCACAGCACCGTGGCCATGGTGCCGAAGGCGGCCAGCGACATGGACAGACGGAACATGCCGCTGCGTATCCAGGCCTGTACCAGGCTGTCGTTCAAGTAGCGCGCGTTGACGGCCGAGAAGCGCTTTTCTTGGCTGCTTTCCGCCGCGAAGGCGCGCACCAAAAAAGCGCCGCGCAGATTTTCCTGCGCCTGGGCGGTGAGCTGCCCGAGCGCCTGTTGCTGGGTTCTGTTGGCGACGTAGAGTCGCTTGCCCAAATGGCGCATCAGCGCCAGTGCCGGCGGATAGGTGGCAAAGGCGACCAGCGTCAGCTTGGGCGACATCCACACCATCAACGGCAGCGCCATGGCGTAGGCGACGACGGTGTTGAACAGGTTGAGCAGCCCGGGGCCCAGCATCAGGCGCACCTGGGTCAGATCGTTGGTCGCACGGCTAAGCAAATCGCCGGTGGTGTGTTGCGCATAGAAGTGCGGGTCGAGGTCGGTGAGGTGGCGGTACATGCTGCAGCGAATGTCCACCTCGACGTCGCGCGCGGCGAACAACAGGTGGACCCGGCTGGCGGTGCGAAAGAGCATGCCCAACAGGGCAACGATGCACAGCGCCAGGGCGACGCGCAGCAGGGGACTCAGCGGCAGCGACGCCATGGCCTCCAGGCTGGCGCGCAGCGGCCAGGGCAAACGCGCCAGCAGGCGGGCGGTCGCCGCGGGGCTGTCTGGGTCGCGCTCAGCGTTGTGAAAGAGGTCCACGGCCATGCGGATGAGCTGCGGAATGGCCATGCTCGTGAGGTTGGTGAGCAGCAGCATGAAGATGCCCCAGCCAAAGCGCGGCAGGCGGCGGCGGACATGGGTCAGAAGCAATCTCACCCGGGCACCATGGCCGCATGGGCCCCTGCTTGGTCAAGCCCCTTGCGCCAACGCTTGCCCAGCCGCTAGCCTGCTGCGCATGACAGCCTCAAGCTACCGCCTCGCGCGCACCTTCGCCCCTGCTTTGTATGACATTTCCCTCTACGCCGCCCCCCGCCTGGATCACTTCTGGGGCCGCGTGGTGGTCAAGGGCCGCCTGACGGGCGCCCAACGCAGCGTCGAGATGCATGCCCGCGGGCTGGAGCTGCTCGAGGCCCACGTCGACGGCGGCGACGAAGACGCCCAGCAGGTCACGCTGCAGGTCCATCCCGAGCGCGAGACGTGGGCGCTGAGCTGGCCACGCGCCCTGCGCGGCGAAGTCTGCCTAACCATCGACTACAAAGGCAGCCTGGGGCGCGGCATGCATGGCCTCTACCTCGCCACCGACGGGCCAGAAAAGGCCCTCGTGTCGCAGTGCGAGGCCACCGATGCCCGCGCCATCTTTCCCTGTTTGGACGAGCCCGACCGCAAGGCCTCGCTGCGCTGGCAGATCTGCACCGATCCCGAGCTGCAGGTGATCACCAACGGCAAGCCGCAGAGCACCCACCGCGTCCCCGGCCGGCGCGAGATCTGGCATCGCTTCGCCCCCACCCGGGTGATCCCCACCTATCTGGCGGCGGTGACCATCGGCGCCTTCGAGGCGAGCAAGGTGCAGACGGTGCAGGGGATCCCCTGCCGGGTGTGGAGCGGCAGGAACAAAAACGCCCAGACCGCCTTCGCCCAGGAGGTGACGGCACAGGTCCTGCCCTTTTACAGCGCCTATTTCGGCCACCCCTACAACTACGAAAAGCTCGACCAGGTGGCGGTGCCGGGCTTCGACGCCGGCGCGATGGAGAACGTCGGCGCCATCTTCTACCGCCAGACCTTGCTGCTGATGCGCGCCGAGAGCGTCAGCTGGAGCGGCCAAAAACGCATCGCCGAGGTCATCGCCCACGAGATTGCGCATCAGTGGTTCGGCAATCTGGTCACCATGCGCTGGTGGGACGATCTGTGGCTCAACGAGGCCTTCGCCACCTGGATGGCCTACAAGGCCTGCCACGCCTGGAAGCCGCAATGGCGCATGTGGGACGACTTTTTGTCCAGCAAGCAGGAGGCCATGGCCGCCGACGCACGCGTCAGCACCCACCCCATCTACACGCCGGTCAAAACACCCGCCGAGGCCACCGAGCTCTTCGACGTCATCACCTACGAAAAGGGCTGCGCGGTGCTGCGGATGGTCGAGCACTTCATGGGTGAGCAAGCCTTCGCCCGCGGCATTGCGCGCTACATCAACGCCTTTAAAAACGCCAACGCCGAGGGCGCCGATCTGTGGGCCAAGCTCGGTGCCGAATCGTCGGCGCCGGTCGAGCAGATGATGCAGAGCTGGATCAATCAGCCTGGGTTTCCGCTGCTGCAGGTGACGCTGGAGCACCAGGGCGGCCAAACGCGCATGACGCTGTGCCAACGGCGCTTTTTCTCGGACGCGAAATTGGCGCACGGCAAGCACGACGCCGCCCTGTGGCACGTGCCGGTGGTCGTCCACTATCAAAAAGCAGACGGCAGCATCGGCGAGCATCGCCTAACC
>JBBSTS010000060.1:0-7055 GCA_038235675.1 Myxococcota bacterium
GACTCGCAGGTTGGATAGTCGTTGGAGTATTCCTGGTAGATCTTGTTGGCGTCGAAGCCGAGCCGGGCGTTGGCGTCGATCGCCACTGGCAGGCCGGCATAGGGGTTGGGGGTGCTGTCGGTGCCGCCCGCGCCGCTGCCGCCGCCGCTGCCGCTGCCGCTGCTGCCGCTGCTGGCCCGCTGCTTGCCGCAGGCGACGAGCAGGAACAAAAATAGCAGCCTGGCGCACGCTGGACGCCCGGGCCCGACCCGCGGGCGCCGACGACGTTGCGACTCGATTTGGCTCATTGACGTTTTAGGATGACCTGCGCGTCTTGCAGGGCACAGGATTGGTTGCCGACGTAGTAGGCGCCCTCGAGGCGTCCGACCAGCACGTCGCCGACGCCCTGGGCCTGCGCCTGCGCACGGCGGGGCTCGACGATGAAGCAGACGTTGTTGACCTGGGGGCTGGCGGTCATCTGCTGCTGACCTCGCAGCGGGAAGGCGCCGCACAGGCGCAGGGCCTGGGCATCGCCGCTGCCGCTGAGGGCGTAGCCGCCCTGCGCCTGCGCCACTTCGGCGGCAAGGGCATCGCTGCCGCCGCGGATGCTCAGCGTCCACTCGCCGTGGTCTTTACCCTCCACGACCTTGTCGACGTCGTCGCCGCAGGTAAAGCTGTAGTCGACGGAAGCTTTCCAAGAACCATTGTAGCTCGAGGTTTCTGTTGCCGCGGCGGGCGGCGCGACGTTGGCCTGTTGGTCGACGGTACAGGAGCTGGGGGTGACGAAGGCGGGCCGCTGCGCCTGCAGGGCGCGCACCATGTTGGGAATGTTGCTCAACGTTTGGTGGCAGGCGCCCGCGTTCGCCGACATCTCATCGTTGAGGGTGTACTCAGAGCGGCAAGCGCTGTCGGTGGCGTGGCAGACGCTGGTGGCGATGTCAGCGTAGCAGGCCGCCAGATTGGCGCAGCTGTCGCCCATCGGGCTTATTTCGCCCATGCTCGAGGCCATCAGCAGGGCGGCCTCCGGCGAGGTTGCTTCGGCGCGGCTGCCGGTGCCCTCGTCGGTTGCCTCGGCCGTGTAGGCTGAAGGGGTCGTCGCACAGGCGTAGAGCTCCTCGCCCTTGCCTCTGACTTCGGCGAAGGCCTTGTCCGCCTGGCCTGGCGACAGGTGCCGGTCGTCGACGGAGACGGCCATCGTTTGGCTGCTGTAGGGGTCCAGGCTGAAGCGGGCGGTCGTCTGGTCGTCGAAGAAGACCTTGACCTCGTAGCCGTCGCGCTCGGCTTGGAAATTGCGCATGGTCGCACAGGCAATCAGCGGATCGGCAGCGTACTCGGCTTGGGCCGCCACCTTGGCTGGCAGGCTGTAGACCCGCTGGGTGGCGCAGCCGGCCAGCAGAAGGCTGGTCGCGCCGCAACCCAGACGGACCAGAGGCGCCGAAAAAATGGCGTGATTCAGCATGGCAATCTCCTTGACGGTCGACAAAGTGTGAGTCTAGAGGAGGGCTGCGCGGGGAGCAAACTCGTAAGAGAAAGTAGGGGGACCCACTCTCGCGCTTGAGCCTGCCGCGTGCATTGCCTATCCTCGCTCAGGCGCATGCCAGAGCCGACGCCACCCCTTCGCCGCTTCGGCTCGGTCGACCCCTTCTTGGAGGGAACCGCCTGGGATAACCGCATGGGTCGGCCCTGGGTCAACGGTCAGTTTCTGCGTGCTCTGCTGCAGCACGGGTCGTTCGATGCCTATGACTTCTTCTTGCCCGACATCGCCTACGTGCGCAGCTGGCGCCGTCGCCTCGAGGTGTTGGTGCCCGAGCCGGCGCTGCGCGCCCGCGTCGGGGCCTTTGCGCTGACGGAGCTCGTCGCCCGCCTGAAGTCGCACGCCTACGCAGTTTTTCATCAGGGCGATTTCACTTATTTTTTGCCGCACCTGGTGGCGCTGCGGCAGAGCCTTGCAGGCGCCAAATTCGTCGTCACCGGCGTCACCCACTCCCTGGACAACCTGCATCCCCGCTTCGTCGAGCTGGCCCACGCCGGCCTGCAGCCCTGCGACGGCATCGTCTGCACCAGCCGCGCCGCCGAGGCGGTGGTGCAGCGCAAGCTGCAGGAAGTGGGGCGCCACTGGGGCTGCGCCGCGCCGCCACTGCACACCGCGGTTATCCCCTTCGGTGTCGAGGGCGCCGAGGGTGTCGCATCGCCTTCGCCGGCAGACGCGGCAGCCAAAGAGGCGGCCCGCAAGGAGCTGGGCCTGCCGCTGCAGGGGCTGGCCATCGTCTCTTTGGCACGGCTGTCGGTACGCTCCAAAAACGACTGGTCGCCGATTTTGGAGATGTTGGCGCCACTGCACCGCAGCGGCGCGTTGGGGAGTGCCTATTTCGTTCTTGCGGGCGGCTGCGACGCGCAGGGTCGGGCGCTGCTGCTGCAGCTGTGCCGACGCTTCGATCTCCCAGGCAGGGTCCACGTGTTGGCAAACCTGCCGGGGCGGCAAAAAAAAGCGCTGCTTACGGCGGCCGACATCTTCATGGCACTGGTCGACAACCCGCAGGAGAGCTTCGGGGTAAGCGTCGTCGAGGCGCTCTGTGCCGGGCTTCCCATTTTGGCCGCCGATTACGACGGCTTCCGGGACAGCGTTCGTCACGGCGTCGATGGCCTGCTGGTGCCTACCTTGAGCACCCCCAACCTGCCCACCTGCATGCAGGGCACCCTCGGCCTGCTCGACCCCAGCTTGGTGCGTTTTTTTTCTGCCCAGATGACCGCCCTCGACCTCGCGGCGCTGCAGCAGGCTCTCTTACAGCTGCTGCAGCAGCCCGCGCTGCGGCAGCACTTGGCAGCGGGCGCCGCCCGGCGGGCGAAAAATTTCACTTGGCAGCGAGTGATATGCGCCTACGAAGCGTTTTGGAGGCACCTTGGCCAGCAGCCGCAGGGCGCACTCGGCGCCGCCCAGAGCGCGCGTTGGCGCCTGTCGGGCGAGGATCTGCAGGCCTACGCCGGCCACGTTGCCGCCCTGTTGCATCCCGACGACCAGCTGCAGGCCACCACCGTCGGCGCCGCGTCGCTAAGCGACGCCGAGCTGCTGACCCGCTACGCCGATCTGGCGGCGCTTTTGCCGCCGGCGCTGGAGCGTGGCCTGCTGCAGGCGTGCTGCCAGGGGCCGCAGGCGGTGCACGCCCTGCGGGCACTGGGCCAAACGCTCGGGGAGGCGCAGATAGGCGACGTCGATTTTGTGCTGCTTTGGCTGCTCAAGCACGGGGCGCTGGCGCGCCAGCCAGCGGCCGCTGTGGCGCCCTGAGGGGGGCCCAGCGCCGCTGCATCGTCGTCAGCAGCTGTTGCAGGCGATGCGTATAGGTGTGTTCGTTGAAGATCCGCGTGCGGGCCCGTTGCACGAGCGCCTGGCGCGCCTGCGGATGGGCACCGAAGTAGGCCACCTTGTCCGCCAGCTCCGCGGCGTCGCGGTAGACGCAGATCTCCTGCGGCGCAAACAGCGCGTGCAGGTCCTCTTGGTCGTCGCACACCACCAGGCTGCCGGTGGCGGGCACGTCGAAGACGCGTTGGTTGACGGCCGTGGGCATCTGCAGTGAGGTGGCGTTGATGCAGACGTCCGTGTCGCGATACAGCGCCGCCAACGCCGGCCCGTAAGGGACGTAGGGGTGCAGGCGGCAGTTTGGCAGCACCCGCTGCCAATCGGCGTCGCCGAAGATCTGCAGCGGCGCTTGGCGCAGGCTTTGCAACAGCCCTTGGCGATAGCGCCCGGTCGCCGTCCAGGTGGCAAAAGCCAGCTCGATCATCTGCGGATCGGGGGGCGAACGGGCGGCGGCCGCTGCGGGCACGAAGGCCGCACGGTCCGCGAGTAGCTCTTTCATCAGCGCTTTGCCGCGACGGCGCCCCGCCGCGCAGAGGCGTCGGCCCCACTTCTGCTCGGCGAAGGCCATGCTGCTGCCGACGAAGCCGACACCGTGGCGCGCCGTGCCCGTCGCCTGCGGCAGGCCGAAGGTGGCGACGTCGCAGGCCAACGGCAAGTAGTGCACCGCCTCGGCACCGTGGCCGCGCAAAAGCCCGACGTAGGCGCGGTCCCAGACGAAGACGTCGCAGACCTTGGCGGCCGGCAAAAAATAGCCGTCGAAAAGCAAGTAAGGGCTGTCGACGTACCAGACGGCGGTGGGCATCTGCACCGCCTCGAGCAGATCGCCGACCGATCCGTGGGCGTCGAAACCGATGTGGTTGATCGTCAAAACCATGTCGGGTCGATGGGCTAGCAGGGCGTGCAGCAGCTGTTGCATCGCCTCGCTGGCCTGCCGCGCGCCTTTTTCTCCGCCTATCTTCAAGCTCACCACCTTGTGCCCCAGGGCGCGCAAGGCGCTGCGGCTCTCGGCGTGCAGGTGATAGGCGCTGTCGAGCAGAAGAACGGTGATTTTCTGTCGGCGGAATTTTGCGTAGCCCAAAGCACGGCGTAAGGCGAGCGAGACGTCGAGCATACGTTAGCACCTTGCAAAAACCGCTCCAGCGTCAATAGTTTGACGTATTTTTTTGTGACTCGACAATGCGTTGACGGGCTACAGTTTTTTGTCTCGGCGCCGATGAGTTTCTGCAAGAACGCGCAGTACTTAACCGAGGGTAGAAAACCATGCTTACGCTTTTGACCAACGTCGCCTCGCTCGAGGCCCAGAAGAACGTCAACGCCACCCAGGATGCTTTGCAGGGCACCGTGCAGCGCCTCTCCAGCGGCCTGCGGATCTCACGGGCCTCCGACGATGCTGCGGGCCTCGCCATCTCCAGCCGCCTGACCGCGCAGCTGGGCGGCCTGCAGCAGGCGCAGCGCAATGCCAACGATGCGGTCAGCATGATTCAGACGGCGGAATCCAGCATGTCCGACGTCAACTCGCTCTTGACGCGTATGCGTGAGCTGGCGGTGCAGTCGGCCAACGGCGGCACCTTGGGGGACGCCGACCGCGCGTCGCTGAATACGGAATTCGCTTCCTTGCAGTCGGAAATCACCCGCATCGTCAACGTCTCGTCGTTCAACGGTCAAAACCTCATTGACGGCTCGCTCTCGGCGGGGACCAGCTTCCAGGTGGGGACATTTAACACCAACAGTAACCGTATCTCCTTCTCGCTGTCTTCGGTCGATGCCCAGACGTTGGGGGTCAACTCGGGTCAGACCGACGTCGCCACCCAGCTGTCGTCCCAGAACGCCATCGACCTTATCAGCACGGCCATCAACACCATTGCCTCTGAACGCGCTGGCATCGGCGCCGCGGAGATGCGGGTGCAGCAGACCATCGAAAACCTGGCGTCGGTGTTCACCAACCTGTCGGCTGCCAATTCGCGCATCAAAGACGTCGACGTCGCGTCGGAGACGGCGCGGATGACCCAACATTCCATCCTGCTTCAGGCTGGCGTTTCGGTCCTGTCGCAGGCCAACCAGCAGCCCACCGCGCTCTTGTCGCTGCTTCGTTAGATGAGTCTTAAGTGAGGGGCTCTGCCGCCGCGTTTTTGCGGCGGCCGCAGAGCCCGCTTGGCCCACATTTACCCGCATGTAAGGTGGCATAAGACAGGCTTATGGCCAGAATTCGCTGAATAATTCGTTAGGGAATTATTCACGGATGCCCTTCAGGAATCGGTCGCGACGTCGATGCCTGGCCAAAGCAAGGGACAACAACTCCGCGTGCAGCCTGCGCGGGTTGGCGTCTCATCACCAGGAGTTCAAAAGCAACATGGCCTTAACACTGCTCACCAACGTCGCATCATTAGAAGCGCAAAAAAATGTCAATATGACTCAGTCGTCGCTGCAAGCCAGCGTCCAGCGTCTCTCGAGCGGTTTGCGGATCTCGCAAGCCTCCGACGATGCCGCTGGCCTCGCCATCAGCAGCCGTCTGACCGCCCAGCTCGGAGGCCTGCAGCAGGCTCAGCGCAACGCCAACGATGCCGTCAGCATGATTCAGACCGCAGAATCCGGCATGAACGACATCAACTCGTTGCTGACGCGTATGCGTGAGCTGGCCGTTCAGTCCGCCAACGGTGGAACGCTGAGCACCGGCGACCGCACGGCGCTGAACACCGAGTTCACCGCGCTGCAGTCGGAGATCACCCGTATCGTCAACGTGACGTCCTACAACGGACAGAACTTGATCGACGGCTCGCTCTCTTCTGGGACCAGCTTCCAGGTGGGTACCTTCAACACGGACAGCAACCGGATCACCTTCCAGCTGTCGAGCACGGATGCGCAGACCTTGGGCGTCAACACTGGACAGATCGACGTCACGTCGCAGCTGTCCTCACAGAACGCCATCGACACCATCAGCACAGCGATCAACACCGTGTCGACGAACCGCGCCGGCATCGGCGCGGCTCAGGCGCGCGTGTCGCAGACCATCAACAACCTGGCCTCGACCTTCACCAACCTCTCGGCCGCCAACTCGCGCATCAAAGATGTCGACGTGGCCCAGGAGACGGCGAAGCTGACTCAGGAATCCATTCTGCTGCAGGCCGGCCTCTCGGTGCTGTCGCAGGCCAACCAGCAGCCCACCTCAGCGCTGTCGCTGCTGCGTGGCTAAGAAATAGCGATAAACTGGCGCAGAGGCTTGGGGGCCATATGGGTCCCCAGGCCTCTGCATTCAGCAACCTTTTGATGCAAGAGGGAGCACCCGATGGTCGACGACGCAAGCGGCGCGATCCGATTCGACGGCCTCTCCTCCGGACTGCAGTCCGGTCAAATCGTCGACCAGCTGGTGCAGGTCGCGCGTCAGCCCATCCGCCAGATCGAGGCGCAAAGTGCCGTGGTGCAGGCCCATCGCGCCGGACTCAATGCGGTCATCGGCGCCTTGAGCAAGCTCGGCGACGTCGCCGGAAAAATGGACCAGGCAAGCGACCTCAGCGGCGTTTCGGCCAGCGTCAGCAACGCCGACATTGTCTCTGCCGCGGTCAGCAACCAGGCTCAGCTCGGTAGCCACACGCTTACGGTGCAGCAGCTTGCCGCTGCGCAGCTGACGTATTCCGACAGCGTCGCCGCCGCCGATCAGGGCGGCCTCTTCGGCAGCGGCTCGCTGGCCATTACCCTGCAAAACGGCAGCAGCCAAAGCTTTTCC
>JBBSTS010000061.1:0-7055 GCA_038235675.1 Myxococcota bacterium
GGCCGGCTTTGCGGTCTCGTACGGGCCCGGGTGGGACTGCCATGGCTTGCCCATCGAGGTGCAGGTCGACAAGCAGCTGGGGCGCCGCAAACAGAGCATGTCGGCGGCAGAGTTTCGCGCCGCCTGCCGCGCCTATGCTCAGGAGCAGGTCGCGCAGCAGCGCCAAAGCTTCTTGCGCCTGGGGGTCGGGGGGCAGTGGGACAGTCCTTATCTGACCATGGACTACGGCTACGAGGCGGCGATCATTCGTCAATTTGGTCAGCTGGTGGCCCGCGGCCTGCTCTACAAGGGCCTGCGTCCCACCCACTGGTGTCCGGTGCACCGCACGGCCCTGGCCGACGCGGAAATCGAGTATGCCGACCATGCTTCGCCCTCCGCCTACGTCGCCTTCGACGTGGTCGACGCGAGCCTGCCGCCGGCGCTGCGCGACGGCGATGCACCTTTGCAGCTGGTGATATGGACGACCACCCCCTGGACCCTGCCAGCCAACCAGGCGATCTGCGTCCACCCGGAGCTCGACTACCAGGTGGTGGACGTCGGCGGCCGCCGTTGTTTGGTGGCGCAGGCGCTGAGCGCGGCCTTTTTGACGGCGATCGGGGCGCCAGCAAACCCGGCGCAGGGGATGACGATTGCTGGACGCGAGCTGGCCCAGCTGCGCTATCGCCATCCTTTTTTGCCGCGCGCGTCGCCGGTGCTTCTGGCGACCCACGTCACCGCCGACGTCGGCACCGGCTGCGTTCACACCGCTCCGGCCCACGGCGCCGACGACTTTGCCGTCGGTGTGGCGCACGGCCTCGAGCTGAGCTGTCCGGTGGATGCCGCGGGCGTGCTGATGGCGCCGGCGGGACCCTTCGCCGGCCAGGCGCTGCAGTCGGCCAGTGCAGCGATCCTGGCGCACCTCGAGGCATCGGGACATCTGCTCAGTTCCCGCACCGCAACGCTGACGCACCGCTATCCGCACTGTTGGCGCTGTCACAAACCCATTTTGGTGCGCGCCACCGAGCAGTGGTTCGTCGCCATGGACCGCCCCCTCGACGGCAAAGAAGGCCCCAGCCTGCGGCAGCGCGCCCTCGAGAGCCTCACCGAAGTACGCTGGCTGCCGAGCTGGGGCAAGCAGCGCATGGCCGGGATGCTGAGCAAACGGCCCGATTGGTGTCTGTCGCGCCAGCGCCTGTGGGGCGTGCCGGTGGTCATGGCCTACTGCAGCAGCTGTCAGACGCCGCTCGCGGCGCCAGAGCTTTTTGAGCGGGTGGCGACGCGGGTGGAAAAAGAGGGATCCGAGGCGTGGTTTGCCGAGCCGCTCGAGGCCTTCGTGGAGGCGCCGCGCTGTGTGGCCTGTGGGCACGACACCTTCGTCAAAGAAAGCGACATCCTCGACGTTTGGTTCGATTCCGGCGCCTCTTTCGCCGCAGTGCTCGAAGGCCCCGGCGCGCCGGCGACGGGGCCGCTGTGCGATCTGGTGCTCGAGGGCTCCGACCAGCATCGCGGCTGGTTCCACGCCGCCCTGCTGCTGGCGCTGTGCAACCGCGGCGCCCCGCCTTACCGTGCGGTACTAACCCACGGCTTCGTCGTCGACGGGCAGGGCAAGAAGATCAGCAAATCGCTGGGCAACTTCGTCGATCCGCAACAGACCATTGCCCGCGACGGTGCCGAGCTGCTGCGCCTGTGGGTGGCGCAGGAGGATCCGCGCGAGGACGTGCGCCTGTCGCCGCAGATCTTGGCGCGCCTGAGCGAGTCCTACCGCAAAGTGCGCAACACCCTGCGCTTCATCTTGGGCAACCTGGGTGACTTTCGCCCCGCCGAAGACAGTGTCGACGCAGCGGCGCTGACGTCGCTGGACCGCATGGCGCTGGCGCGCCACCTCGATTGCGTCGCGGCAGTCAGGCGAGCCTATGCCGACTGTCTCTTTCATCAGGGGGTGGGGCTGTGGGTGGACCACTGCACCAGCGAGCTGTCGGCCTTTTATTTCGACGTCCTCAAAGATCGTCTCTATGCCAGCGCCCCTGCTGCCGCCGGTCGGCGGGCAGCGCAGACGGCGCTTTACCTCATCGGCCGCGATCTGCTGCGGCTGTTGGCACCGGTGCTCTGCTTCACCGCCGAAGAGGCGTGGGGGCACCTGCCGAAGCTGCCGGGAGACCCTTACAGCGTCCACCTGTGCCTGTATCCGCCGGCACCTCAAACGCCGGCGGGCGACGCCGACATGGCGCCGCTGCGCCGGGCGATCGCGGCGCAGAGCGCCGAGCTTGGCCGCCACTATGCGCCGCTGCTGGCGCTGCGCCGCCAGGTCAACGTCGCCCTCGAGGCTGCGCGCCGCGAAAAAATCATCGGCGCCAGCACTCAGGCGGCCGTCCACCTGCGGCTGTCGGCCGCAGAGCAGGCTGCGGCGCTGCAGGCCTTTTCGCCCGCCGAAATGGCGGACTTTTTCATCGTCTCGTCGGTGCGCTGGGTGAGCGGCGACGCGGTCGACTCGCAGGTGACGCCCATCGAGGTGCAGATCACCGCCCACGACGGCGGCCGCTGCGCACGCTGCTGGCTGTGGCGCGCCGAGGTCGTCGCGGCGCAGATCTGTCACCGCTGTCAGGAGGCCATGCAGCATGTCGCGTAGACACCACCTTCTCCACGTCATCCCTTACGCTCTGTTGGCCCAGCTGCTGTTGGTGTGCGACCAGCTGAGCAAGTTTTGGGCGGTGGGCCATTTGACCTATGCTTTCGCAGGGCTGCCGCCCGACGCGAGCTGGGGCCGACGCGTGCAGGTCTTCTTGTGGAAGATCGATCCCCCCGTCGGCGATCCCATCGCCGTTCTGCACAATTTTTGGCACTATCGTTACGTGCAGAACCCCGGTGCCGCCTGGGGGCTGCTCGCCGGCTCCGGCTCGGCGTTCAGAACACCTTTTTTTCTCGTCGTCTCGCTGTTCGCGATGGGATTTATCCTCACCTACTTTCAACGCTCGGAAGTGCAGCAGCGGCTGCTGCGCGTCGGCCTGGCGCTGGTGTTTGGCGGTGCCATCGGCAACTTTTGTGACCGCCTGCGGCTGGGGTATGTCATCGACTTCATCGACTGGCACTGGTTCAACCGCGCCACCTGGCCGACCTTCAACGTCGCCGACGCAGGGATCACCGTCGGCGTCGCCCTGCTGCTGATCGACATGTTCACCGCCCCGCCGCCGGTGGCGCCGCAGACGGCAGTTTTGGACTAACGACATGTATCCCGACCTCTTCTCCACCTCCTTTTTCGGCCTGCTCAGTGAGCCGTGGAGCCTGCATTTTTACGGCCTACTCATCGCCCTAGGCTTCATCCTCGGCGTCAGCATCGCGGCGCGCCAGGCGGAGCGCGAGGGCGAGGATCCCGAGCAGCTGGTGGACCTCGCCTTCAACGTCCTGCTCAGCGGCTTGGTGGGCGCGCGGGTGGTGTTCATCCTCACCAAGCTGCCCGATTTTCTCGCCGACCCATGGGACATCCTGCGGATCTGGCGCGGTGGGCTGGTGTGGTACGGCGGTTTTTTGGGGGCTGTCATTTACCTGGCCTGGAGCAGCCGCAAAAAGCGCCTGGCGTTCTTGAAAATCGTCGACCTGCTCATTCCCAGTGCCGCTTTGGCGCACAGTTTTGGTCGCCTGGGCTGTTTGGCGGCCGGCTGTTGCCACGGCGCTCCGACGCAGCTGGCCTACGGCATCGTCTTTCCGCAGCATTCGTTTGCCCACGCGCAGCAGCTGGCCAACCACCTCATCGGCCCCTTGCAGGCCAGCCTGCCGGTGCACCCGACGCAGCTGATCGAGGCGAGCGCCGAGCTGGGGCTCTTCTGGCTGCTGGTGCTCACGCGGCGCAACAAACGCTTCCACGGGCAGCTTTTTCTAACCTGGCTGGCCTGCTATCCGGTACTGCGAACCCTCATCGAGATGACCCGTGGCGACTCGGAGCGTGGCGTCTACGGCAACGTCTCCACCTCGCAGGTGCTCTCCTTGGTGGTCGCCCTGGGCGGTGCCGCCCTATGGGCCGTGCTGCGCCACCAACGCCAAAAAGTGCAGAGCCTCTAAAGCGCGCGCACACCCGCCAAGACGTGGCTCAACTGCTGCCAGCAAAGCGCTTCTGCCACGCTGCAGTGCGCGCCGAATGGTGACCTCGAGCTGGCGTGGTAGGTAGACCATGCGTTTTTAGGTATGCGAAAATATAATTATTAGTGATTATATTCTGAGTCTTGATGAGCGATCGTCAGCCTTGAGTCACACTGCGGCTTCTGTTTCCCTAACCTATCAGTGGCCTTTTTTCTGATTTTTAGCGTCTTTAACCCTGCAGGAGCTCCCATGAACGCCACCTCCATATCTCCCAGCCCTGTTTCGATCACAGAGGGAACCGGAACCGGCACCGTGCCGTCGTCGCGCCAAAACAGTGTCGAGGCGCCGGCGACTGCGCTGCAGCCCAAACCGGCGACCCTCGGGGCGGCTGCGCCGGCAGCCCCGCCTGCTCCCGCAGCCCCCACTTTGCCCTCGCCCACGCCGCCGGTCTCCCGGGGAAAAAAACGCGTCCCCAAGCCGACGCGTGAGCCGCGCGCCTACGCTGGCCAGGGAGGCTGGAACAAGCTGAGCAATGCCGTCGTCAATATGCGCTGCTGTGGTCGTCGCAACGCCGCTTTAGGCTGAGCCGGCACTTTTAAGCAGGGTCATCTCGCGCTGGGGGGCGGCAGCGCTGGGCGCCGCACCCTCCATGTTGCTGGTGCCCTGAAAGATGGCGCCGCGGTCGAGCATCAGCTCGGGGCTGCGCACGTCGCCGAAGACCTTGGCGGCGGCATGGACCTCCACCCACTGGCGGGCAACGATGTTGCCTATCACCTCGCCGTGAACGATGAGGCTGCCGACGTGAAGGGTGGCCTCGACGCGGGCGTGGGGGCCGATGATCAGCAGGTTGTCGCTGTGCACCTCGCCGACGAAGCGGCCGTCGAGGCGAACGGTGCCCTCGAAGGTGAGCTTGCCGACGAAGCTGCTCTCCGAGCCCAAAACGGTGTGGACGTCGTGGACGTCCGAGGATGGGTCGGGCGACGAGCTTTTGCGGCGAAACGCAGCCATGCTGCACCTCCAGGAAAAATAGAAAAACGTCAGGCTTAGCCTACCACCTCGAGCCGCCTGACAAAACGGCGGCGCAGCTGCTATTCAGGCTCTATGGCCATCCCCGCTCTGCACGGCAATGACGACACGATCGTGGCGCAGGCCACCGCGCCGGGCCCAGCGGCGTTGGCCATCGTGCGGCTGTCGGGCCAGGGCAGTGCCCAGCTGTTGCGGCGGTTGGCCCCGGCGGCGCGGCCGCACGCCTCGCATCGAATGCACCGCGCCACCCTGCGCGATGGCGACGGCGCCGCCTTGGACGACGCCATGGTGGTGACCTTTTTGGCCCCCCACTCCTACACCGGCGAGGAGATGATCGAGCTCTACCTGCACGGCGGCGTCGGCGTGGTGGAGGCAGTGGTGGCCGCCTGCGTCGCCGCCGGCGCGCGCGCGGCGTTGCCGGGCGAGTTTACCCAGCGCGCCATGCTTCACGGCCGCCTCGACCTCAGCCAGGTGGAGGCCGTCGCCGATCTGCTGCACGCCGGCGGCGGCGCCGAGCGACAGGCGGCGCTGGCGCAGCTGCGCGGCGGCCTGCGCGATCTGGTCGACCAGTGGCTGGCGCCGTTGGAGAGCATCTTGGCGGCATGGCGCGCCGCTTTGGACTTTCCCGACGACGACACCGGCGACGGCATCGTGCCGGGGCAGCAGGGGCGTCTCAAAGAGGTCGCCGAAGCGCTGGGCAGGCTGCGGCAGCAGATGCGCGTGCGCGGCCAGCAGGGGCGCCTGCTGGTGCTCTGCGGCGCCCCCAACGTCGGCAAGTCCACCTTGCTCAACGCCTGGGCCGGCGAAACGCGCGTCCTGGTCGATGGCCGCGCCGGCACCACCCGCGATCCGGTGGAGGTGCGGGTGGGCCTCGCCGGCGGCGACCATCTGCTGGTCTGCGACACCGCCGGGCTGCGACAGGCCGCCGCCGCGCCCACCCTTGCCGTCGCCGGCGACGGCGACGGCGACGCTGCGGCGCAGCTGGAGGCCCTGGGCATGGCCCAGAGCCGCCGCTGGGCGCAGCGGGCGGACTGCTGTCTGTGGCTGCTGGCGGGCGACGCGCCGCAGATGCCGCCGCCGGACCTGGCGGTGCATGCGGCGGTGGGCACCAAGGCCGACCTGATCGATGCGGCGGCGCGCAAGCGCATCGAGCAGACGTGGGCCGTCAGTGGCCTACCTTTTTGGGGCTGGATCAGCGCCGCGCGCGGGGTGGGCGTCGGCGAGCTTCTCAGCGTCGCGCAGCAGCAGCTCACCGGCGGCGTGAGCGCGGCCGCAGAGGGGACGCCGCTGGCGGCCACCTGGGTGCGCCAGCGCCACCAGGAAGCGGTGATGCGGGCCGAGCAGCACCTCAAGAGCGTCCTCGTCGGGCTTTCGCAGCAGCAGCCCCTGGACATGTTGGCCTACGACCTCCAACTTGCCTGTGCCCAGCTGGGCAGCATCGTTGGTCGCGACGTCGATGCGGCGGTGTTCGAACAGGTGTTCGCCGACTTTTGCGTCGGCAAGTAGGAAGCGTCCGCATGGCCCCCACCCCTTCGAGATCCGCTGCACAGACGTACGACGTCGTGGTCGTCGGCGGCGGCCACGCCGGCGTCGAGGCGGCGCTGAGCGCCAGCCGCTTGGGAGCGCAGGTCGCACTGCTGACCCTGCGGCTCGACGGCATCGCCCAGATGAGCTGCAACCCGGCGGTTGGCGGGGTTGGCAAGGGCCACCTGGTGCGCGAGATCGATGCCCTGGGCGGCGCGATGGGCCAGGTGGCCGACGCCACCGCCATCCAGGCGCGGCGGCTGAACACCAGCCGCGGCCCGGCGGTGCGTTCGACGCGGGTGCAATCCGACGCGCAGCGCTACAAAGAGGCGATGCGCGCCCGTTTGGCGGCGGCGCCGGGGATCACGCTGCTGGCCGACGAGGTGGTCGACCTGTTGACCGACGCCGCTGTGCCGCCGCGCGTCGTCGGCGTCGTCGGCCGGCGCAACGGCGCC
>JBBSTS010000062.1:0-7032 GCA_038235675.1 Myxococcota bacterium
GAATTTTTGATTGCTGACGGCAGCATACGCACGCTGCAGATTTTTGGTACCGGCGTCACCAAGATGCCCGACGGGGCGACAATCGCGACGCAGCCCCTCAGCGCCGATACGCCGCTGGCGGCGATGGGCCGCAGCGGCAGTCCCAGCGACGGCAACGTCGTGTGGTCCGTCCAGCTCAATCAACGCCGGATCGCCAAAAGAAGCGCCGACGGCAACCTCTTCATGTTGGAGGTGCAGACGCCGCACGGCGCGATGCAGGTGGTCGACAGCTACGACAATGACGGCCTGTTGCTGCAGCCGCCGCTCCCCAGTGCTCGGCGCATCGATGGCACCGTCACCGTGCATGATTTGATGGCGGGCTTCGTCGCCGTCAGCGTTCACCAGGGCATCGGGCGTGACCTTGGCGGCAGCTGCGTCTGCCCGTCGCGCGGCGTCCTGGTGCAGCAGGTGGTCTATGGCGCCGATCAGAGCGGCTTTATGCGCACGACGACCTTTACCGGCTGTGGCAAGGCAAGCATCGAAACCAGCAAGAGCAACCATCCCTCGCAGCCCGACGGCACCTCTTCGGTGATATGGGAGGGCTGCGAGTGAGGGCTGGCGCCCGGCCCTGGTTTAAATCAGGGGCTCCCCCGCCAGCGCCGCCTCGATGTCGACCCACTCGACGTGCCCCAGCTCGGCGCCCCAAAAGGCACGGCCGGTGCGCAGCAGGCGGTCGTTGACGTCGGTGGCGAAGAAGCGATTGGCGCCGCCGCGGCAGGTCGCCAGCTCGCCGCGCCCCTGCAGCAGCGCCTGGGCCGTCTGCGCTGCGGCGGCGGCGCCGTCGACGAGGTTGATTTCGGGGCCGACGTAGGCGCGCAGCGCCGGCAGCAGCAGCGGGTAGTGGGTGCAGCCGAGGATGAGGGTGTCGATGCCGGCCAGCAGCAGCGGCTGCAGGTAGTCGGCGACGAAGAGGGCGGTGGCCGGATGGTGGCCGAGGTTTTCTTCCGCCAGAGGGACGAAGAGCGGGCAGGCGGCAGAGAAGACCTGCACCTCGGGGTCATGGCGGCGCAGCGCCCGGGCATAGCTGCCGCTGTCCACCGTGCCGGCGGTGGCCAGCACGCCAATGCGGCGGTTGCGGCTGCAGCGCAGCGCCGCCTGCACCCCTGGCTCGATGACCCCGAGCACTGGCAGCGGCAGGGCGGCGGTGAGCTGGGGCAGGGCGTGGGCGCTGGCGGTGTTGCAGGCGACCAGCAGCAGCTTGGCCGGCAGCGGCGCCCGCGGACCGCATAAAAAGCGAGCACAGGCGGCGGCGTAGCGCTGCACCACGGCCGGCGACTTGGTGCCGTAGGGCAGGCGGGCGGTATCGCCCAGATAGCACAACGTCTCCTGGGGCAGCAGTCGCTGCAGGGCGCGCGCCACGGTCAGGCCGCCGACGCCAGAGTCGAACATCGCAATGGATCCCTCTTGCATGGGGGCGCCATAGCAGACAGGAGCAGCATTTGGCAGACGGGCGAGCGCTCGTTATGTTAGGTCAAAGCTGAACTCTTACCCCGGGGAGCGCCATGGACACCGTCGAAGACCTCATCATCATCGGATCCGGCCCCGCCGGCCACTGTGCCGCGGTCTACGCCGCCCGTGCCGAGCTCAAACCGCTGATGTTCGAGGGCTTCAGTGTCGGCGGCCTGGCGGGCGGCCAGCTGATGACCACCACCGAGGTGGAGAACTACCCCGGCTTTCCCGACGGCATCACCGGCCCCAAGCTGATGGATGCCATGCGCGCCCAGTCAAAGCGTTTCGGCACCCGCCTGCTCACCCAGGACGTGGAGTCGGTCGATTTGCGTCAGCGCCCCTTTACGGTGGTCAGCGACGGCAAAGTGCACCGCACCCGCGCCCTCATCGTCGCCACTGGCGCCGCGGCGCGTTATCTGGGTCTGGAAAGCGAGAAGCGGCTGATGAACTGTGGCGTCTCCGCCTGTGCCACCTGCGACGGCGCCCTGCCGATCTTTCGTAACCAGCGCCTGGTGGTCGTCGGCGGCGGCGACACGGCGATGGAGGAGGCGAACTTTTTGAGCCGCTTTGCCAAAGAGGTGTGGGTCGTTCACCGTCGTGACGCCTTTCGCGCCTCGAAGATCATGGTGGAGCGGGTGCGGCAGAACCCCAAGGTGAAGCTGATGACCCCTTACGCGGTCGATGAGATCCTGGGCGAAGAGGCTGTCACCGGCATCCGCCTGCGCCACCTAGAAACCGATGCCACGCAGGAGCACGCCATCGCCGGGGTCTTCGTCGCCATTGGCCACAAACCCAACAGCGAGCTCTTCGCCGGCCAGCTGCCGATGAATGAGATCGGCTATGTCAAAACCCTCGGGCGCACCGCCAGCACCGAGGTCGAGGGCGTCTTCGCCTGCGGCGACGTCCAGGACCACGTCTATCGTCAGGCCATCACCGCCGCCGGCAGCGGCTGCCAGGCGGCCATCGACGCCGAGCGCTGGCTGCAGGCTCAGGAGGTTGTGCCGGTCAACGATGCCGCGGGCGAAGGGCGGGATGCCGCAGGCCGTTAAATCAGCGGCAGGCTGGGGTGCGCCAGGGCCACCTCGGCCAAAAAGAAAAGCGCCTGGGGATAAGTTCCATCAGTTGTTGGGAGGTGGCGATGCTGGTGGCCCATAAACGCTTTGCTTTAGACCGTCCGATTGAGCTGTAGCTGGAGCATGCTATGGCGTTGCCAAGTTTCGAGTTATGTCCACTGACACCGAAAATATGTGTCGCATCGACGCAGTTGAAAAACTTTCATGGTGACCCGGCAGACCGCCTCATCGTCGCGACAGCAGCCGTTCTCGGCGCTGCGCTCGCGACCCGTGATGGCACGATTAAGCGCGCTAAGCTGTGCCCAATACTTAGCTGCTAATTAACGGCTGCGGTCCAATTCGCCGCAACGCGGGCAAAAATTTGCCTCGGGCGTGATAAAACGATTTTATCTAAGAATCGTTTTTGTAGGAGCTGAAAATGCGTGCTGGGCCATATAAAATTTTGAGTTCGCTCATTGTTTTGGGGAGCGCGTTTTTTGGCGCCCACGCCTGTGGCACCACGCCCTCCTCCTCGGCCGCCGCTGCGGCCGCCAGCAGCGCAGGGACCTCGCAGACGAGCGAGAGTGGCCGCTCTGACGCTGCCGCACAGCAGAGCCTGCAGGCCGCAGACGACGCCGGCAGCGCTGCGGCGCCCGCCGCCGGGTTAGGGTCGGGAACCTCGCAGAAGAGCCTGATGGGTCGAGCCAGGGCCGATGCGCTGGCCGGCTGGGTGGCGGCCAACGGCAATGCGCTGATGTCGCATCCTCCCGCGCACGAGCCGCCACGGGCGCTGCCGGGGCTCAGTGGCCAGCTCGGCTGCTTGGCGGCGACCAAGTTCGTCAACGAGGGCAACGAGATCACCCTGAGCTCGGACTTTGGCAAGGCGGCCTGCAAGCGCGGCAAGCGCAGCCTCAGCGGCAACGAGACCCTGGTATTCGACGCCAATGCGCATACGCTGAGCGTCTACGGCACGGTCAGCGTGAAGATGCCGGCTGGAACCACGGTGACCACCGAGGCGCTCGACCCCAATCTGCCGCTGGCGACGATGGGCCGCAGCGGCCGTCCGGCCGAAGGCAAGGTCACGCTTTCGGTGCAGCTCAACCAGCACCGCGTCGCCAAGGCCGCCGACGATTCGAACCGTTTTATCGTCGACGTGCAGACGCCTCAGGGCGCGGTGCAGGTGACGGACACCTTCGACGCCAACGGCCTGATGCTGCAGCCGCCGCTGCCGAGCACTCGGCGCGTCGATGGGGTCGTGGTGGTGCACCACCTGCTGGCCGGCTTCGTGTCCACCAACGCCCACCAGGGGATAGAGCGGGACCTGAGCGGGACCTGCGCCTGTCCGTCGCGCGGCGTGATGGTGCAGCAGGTCGTCTACGACGCCGACCAGACCGGCTACGTGCGCACCACGACCTTCACCGGCTGCGGCCAGGCGACGGTAAAGACGACCGACAGCACCCACTCGGCGGTCCCCAACGGCTCCACCTCGGTGGTCTGGGAAGGCTGCGATTAGTTAGACAGGGTACCTCTCTGGGGGCGGTGCGCTCCCAGAGAGGTTTTGGCCCGTCCCGGGTTTTGCGAGGGTCTCTAGTCCAACGGCAGAGTGAGCCCCACCGAGGGCATCTGGCCGCTGAGCTTGCGGTGGTCGTCGGCGCTGGCGCCGCCGGGGAGGCTGACGCCGTCGTGGGCGCGTACGGCCTCGGCGTACTTTTGCAAAAAGGGTGCTGCCAAGCGCAGCACGTCTTTGAGGGAGACCTCCTCCACCTTGCCCTTGGGGATCGCTGCGTCGGCATCGTAGCCGCCTTTGCCTTCGCCGAGCAGGCTTTCAGCGGCGAACTTGGCGAAGTCGCGGTTCTGGTCGAAGGGGGCGAGGGTGGGGGAGCTGCCGGTGGCCTCGCGGTTGACCACCGTCTGCAGCAGGTCGGTTCCGGTTATCTCGCCGTTGCCGACGAACTCGTAGTAGGCGTTGTCCTGCTCGTCGGCCCACTGGGTGAGGGTGCCGGGCACCTCCTTGTCGGGGGTGCGGGCGGCGAGGCGGGCGGCGATGGCGCTGCTGGCGTCGATGGACTCAGGCTTGTTGGGCATGTGGGCTCCTGTGGGTCGCGCGGCAAACGCATCGCCCCGTGAACTCAACATACAGCCGGGGACGCCTTCTGGGCTAGGCGGCGGGCTTGTTTGTCGGTCCGAGATTACCTACACCAACCTCCATGAGCTCTGCTTCCCCCACATCCTCTAGCTCCGCCGACCTGCAAGGGCATGCCGAGCAAACCCGCGACTCTCGCGGCCGCCCCACCGTCCAGGTCAGCCTGCGCCTGGGCGGCTGCGAAGGCGTCGGCGACGTGCCTGCCGGCGCCTCCAAGGGCGAGGACGAGGCCCGTACCGTGCCGGTCGAGCGCGCCCTGCAACAGGTCGAGGAGACGATTTTGCCGCTGCTGCGCGCGCAGGCGCAGGACCTCGGCAGCCACGCGGGGCTGCAGGCGCTGGAGGCGGCCCTGTCAGAGCGCGCCGGCGCCAATTGCGTCGACCTGGGCGCCAACGCCACCTTGCCGGTGTCGCGTGCTCTGTGGCAGCTGGCCGCGGCGCTGCAGGGGCAGAGCCTCGCCGCCTACCTGCGCAGCAACGAGAAGGCGCTCGCCAGCAGCCGGCGGGTGCTTTTTTTCATGAACATCTTCAACGGCGGCCTGCACGCCCTGCGGCCGCAGGACGGCGAGCAGCTCGGCCGTGACCGTATCGCCATCCAAGAGATCATGGTGGTGCCGATGCAGGCGGCCTCCTACCGTGAGGCTCTGGCAATCGGCGAGCGCATCGATGCGGCGCTCAAGGCGCGCCTGGTGGCGGCCTACGGCGCGCAGGCGGTCAGCCGCGCCGACGAGGCCGGTTTTTCCGTCCGTGGGCTGGGGGACAGCGAGGCGGCACTGGCGCACGTCTTCGCCGCCATCGAGGCGACGGGTTTGCGCCCAGGGGTGGAGGTAAAGATCGCCCTGGACGTCGCCGCCAGCTCGTTTTACGACGCCGGCCGCGACGCCTACGCCTACGGCGGCGAGTTTTTAAGCTCGGCGCAGCTGGTGCAGACGTGGCTGCGGCTGGCGGGGCGTTACGCCGGCCAGCTGCTGTCCATCGAGGACGGCATGGCCGAGAACGACTGGTCGGGCTGGCAGAGCCTCACCGCGCAGCTGCAGAAGCGCGGCATCGTCAGCATCGGCGACGACCTCTTCGTCACCCAGCTGCCGCGCCTGCGGCGCGGCATCGCCGAGCGCGCCGCCGATGCCATCCTCATCAAGGTCAACCAAAACGGCAGCGTGCGGGGGACGCTGGAGGTGATGCGCCTGGCACAGCAGAACGGCATGCAGTGCGTTGTCTCGCACCGCTCGGGGGAGACGCTGGACGCCTCGATCAGCGATTTGGCCTTCGCCACCGGTGCGCTGGGGCTCAAGACCGGCGACCCGCAGCCGGTCGGCGACTTTCCCGACCAAGCCAGTTGGGTTCGGCGGGTTAAATATCTGCGCATGGTGGCGCTGGAAGAGGGCGGCGCTTAGGGCGACTCCTCGGGTGGGGTAGGCACCTCGCGGTGCGATAAAAAGAGCTCGGGCTTGTGGTCGAAGTTGGCGTAGAGCGGCAGCAAGTCCAAAAAGTGCCGGTCCGGCTGCGGTGCGCCGGGGGCATCGCAGCCCAGGGTGCCGCTCTGGCCAGGACCAAAGACGCTGCGCAGGCGCGTGCCGCGCGGCGACAGCTGCGCCTTGAAGCCATAGGTTGCGCGGTTGGCGACCCAAAGCTTTCCCAGCTCGCCCAGCAGGGGGTGGACCAGGGCGGTGGTGGGGCGCGGCACGCGCCACGCCGACGGCGCTGGGCCGAAGGTCTGCTGCAGCTCAGCGACGGCGGCCTCGAGGGTGTCGTCCAGCAGCGGCGCCCACAAAACGCCGACCTCGTCCCATCGCGCGCCGTGCAGCGCCAGGTGCGATGCCGGCACCGCGCCCAGCCGCCGCTGCAGCAGGCGGACCAGGATGTTGGGCCCGCCAGCGTCGGCGTCGTCGCCCAACACCGGCACCAGCAGCGCCTGCCGCAGGCGCCGCATCCACGCCTCCCACAACAGCGCCGCGGGGGCGAGGTGCGTCTGGCGGCGGGCATCCTCCACCTGCAGCCCCGACCAGTCCGCCAGCAGCGCACGGGCCAGCCGATGGCCGGGCAGCGCGGCCTGCGGCGACGCCGCCAGCGCCGCCAGCAGCGGCGCCTTGAGCCAGCGGGCGGAAGTGCCGCAGGGGTCAATGCGCCCGACGTCGGCAACGACGTCGTCTAGGCCGGCAAAATCTAGGGTGTGGTCGGTGGCCGCCTGCTGCAGCCGCGCCTTGAGCTCGACGACGCGGTGGATTGGGCCGCCGAACCAGGCGTCGGAGTTGTTCGCCGCGGGCCAGGGCTTGTTGTTCCAGTTGACCAGCATCCCGTCCGCTGGGTCGACGACATGCGGGGTGGGAAGCAACCTGCCGCTGGGCTCGGC
>JBBSTS010000063.1:0-7006 GCA_038235675.1 Myxococcota bacterium
CCGTAATAGGCGGCGGCCTCTTCCATGAAGGTCTTCTCCATGTTGTGCAGTGCGCCAACCTGACCCGTAGCGTACTTGGCGGCATATTTGGCGTCGTGCGCCACAGAATTTTGCTTGGCCAAAACGGCCTCGGCTGTTTTCTTGAGATGTTGAGCCTGGGTGCCGGTGTCCTTGTTGCTGATGGCCGCCTGGTAGAGGTTACTGGTGTGGTTGCCAATTACGCCGCTGCCCATACTCGTCTGCTTTTCTAGTCGCGCAGTGCCCTGGGAGGCTGCGCGGACTTCTTTGAAATCCAGACTTAAAAGTATAGGGGCGCCAGCCCATTCTACCAGATAGTTTGCCACTTCCAGGGACCGCCCTCTCGAGGCCTCTGTTAAGCCTGCAGCGCCGCCAGCTCTTTTTCGGGACAGACGACCTCACCCTCCAACCTTTCGGTCGGCGTGACCTCGACACATTTGAAGCGCATCTGCGTCTGGGCTTTGGCGATCGCCCAGGCCAGCTCGGCGACGTCCTCCACCTGGATCATCTTGTCTTTGTCGAGCATGCGGCCGTGGCACATCGGCGTGTAGACGTGGCCGAAGCGCAGCTCGGTGACTTTGATCAGCAGGTGGTGGGAGAGCAGGTGGCCGAGCAGGTCCATGGCGATGCTCTGGTGGTGCTTGGTGAAGCAGTATTCCGCCTGGTTGCCGACGAATTCGGTCGCTGCCATCGAGCTGACGAAGAGGTAGGACGGGTTTTTCGAGCGGCACAGGTAGGGCAGGGCGGCGTTGACCGACACCAGGGTCGAGCGGGCGTTGACGTTCAGGCGCAGATCGAGGTGCGCGGCGGTAATTTCGAAGGCGCGTTTGTCACCGAAGATCCCGGCGGCATGCAGCAACATGTCGATGGTGCCGCCGCCGAATTCGCTCGCTTTTTGCATCGCTGCATGCATGGCGGCATCGTCGGTGGCCGCCAACGGCAAGACCTGGACGTTTTCTTCGCCGGCCATGGCGCGGCACTGGTGCGCCAGATCGGCGAGGGCCTGACTGGGGTTGCCTTGCGCATCGGGCAGGTCGATGAGGGTGAGGGTGGCACCGCGTGCGGCGGCGTACTGCGCCACGGCGGCACCCATGCCGCCGGCAGCACCGACGAGGACGACGTTGTGCGGCGGCAGCTCTCCCTTGCCGCGCGGCACGTCGCGCGCAGTGGGCAGATGCGGGCGCACCATGCGGCAGGCAAGCTCGTGATAAAAGCGCGACGCGCGGGCCAAATCCTCGCGATAGAGGGCGATGGCCTCGTTGCCGTCGTTGCCGTCGCTGCCCACCGGCTGCGGCAGGGCGTTGAGCGCTGCGACCAGCGCCGCGGTGGGCCAGCTCGGCAGCGCCGCCTGCGGGTGCGACAAGCTGCCATGGGGGGCGGGGGAGGAAAGGCTTTCGGCCGCCTGGGGCGGCGTGGGGTGGAGCAGAAGGGCGGAACTCATGGCGGCGACGAACCCTTTCGGGGTGATTGGGGGGGGCGAGTCCATAGGCGATTTGATGAGCAAGACGCAAGGGTGAATGCGCAACCAGAACCGCCGATGGTGGCCGAAAAGTCAAAACTTTGCCGCCCCGGATCGCCTGTAGGACAGTGTCGGAGGGGGGAAGATGCAGGCTGAAGCCGACCACATCGCCACGCTCGGAGAGCTGCTGGCGGCGACGCCCATCGATAAGGCGGCGCTCGCCGAGCTCGACCGTCGTGCCCTGCACGAAGAGGACCCCGAGCGTCGCCTCGCCTATCTGGACGCACGCGTCGCGGCGGTGCCGCCGGATGGCGAGCGCGCCAGCCTCGCCCTCGAGCTGACCACCCTTTTGATGACGGCGCCGCAGGGCGCCGAGCTGGCGCAGGCCTGGCTGATGACCCAGGCCGAAGCAATGCCTGCCCAGCCCCTTTTGTGGGAGCGCCTGGCACGCCTGCAGCTGGGCTCCAAACAGTTCGTCAGTGCCCTGCACAGCCTGCAGCGCAGCATCCAGCTGATGGACGAGGGGGCGGTGCGCCGCGACCGCCAGGTCGATCTGGCGCGGGTGGCGGCAACCCAGGCCGACGACTTGCCGCTGGCCCTCAAGCTTCTGCGCAGCGTCTTGGAGCTCGATCCGCGCCATCCCACCGCCCAGGCACTGCTCGGAGAGCTCTGCCTGTCGATGACCGCGGGACCCTCGCGGGCGGCCCTGTATGAGCTGCTGGCACAGGTCTACCGGATCACCGGCGCCCATCGGCCGCTGGCCGAGCTGCTCGCCGCGTTCTTCGCCGACGCCGAGCTGCAGGCGGCGCAGCTGCCGCAGGTGGTGGAGCTGGCGGAGCTGTACGCCGGGCCGCTGGCCGAGCCGCCCACCGCCTTCACTTGGTTTTTGCGAGCCTTCGCCCTCGACCCCTTCGCCGAGGGCTTGGCGGACAAAGTTTTTGCCGCCGCTGCCGCGGTGGCGGGCTGGGAGCAGCTGGCCGCCGCCTACGCGCAGGCCTGCGCCGTGCCGCCGCTGAGCCACGACCCCGGGCGCAGCCGCACCCGGGCCCAGATCCGTCGGGCACTGGCCGAGGTGCTCGACCAGCGGCTGGGGCGCGGCAGCGCCGCCATCCCATATTACTACGAGGCGGTCGACGCCGCCGCCGGCGGCGAGGCGGCAGCGGGCGCCTACGCCAACGGCAACGCCCTGCCCAGCGACGAAAAAGCGCAGCAGGCGCTGGCACGGCTGCTGCGCGAAGCCGACGACCCCAGCGGCCTGGCGCCGGTTTTGCGCGCCTGTTTGCGACAGCTGCCCGAGGGGGGCCGTGAGCGCTTGAAGCTGCTGCAGGAGCTTGCAGATCTGTACGCTGGGCCCCTGGCAGCACCAACACGGGCCATCGAGGCCCTGCGAGAGGTGGTGCGGCTGGCGCCGCGCGACGCGAAAGCCTGGCGCAGCCTGGCGCAGCTGCAGGCGCAGGCTGGCGCCCCAGAAGATGCGTTGCAGGCGGTCGAGCGCCTGGTGGAGCTGGGGCAGGGCCAACCCACGTGGCGCGCCGACGCCCTGCGGCTGGCGCGCCTGCAACAGGCCAGCGGCCGGCCCGACGAGGCCTTTCGCAGCCTGCGGCAGCTGCTGCAACGCCACCCCGAGGACGCCGAGGCGCGCGCCAGCCTCGAGCCGCTCATCGACGTGCTCGCCGAGCCAAGCGAGGCCTATGCCCTGCTCGAGCCGCTCATCGTCGCGGCGCAGGACTGGGAAAAGCTGGCCTGGCTGCTGGAGCGCCGCGTCCAGGCGACCACCGCGCCGGTGGCCCAAAGGCCGCTCTTGCGGCGGTTGGGAGACGTTTACGAAAAGCGCCTGCAGCAGCCGGAGCGCGCCCTGGCCGTGGCGCTGCGCAACTTCACCCTCGAGCCCCAAGACGTCGGTGGCCGCCTGTGGCTCGAGCGCCTTGCCGGGGCGGTGCAGGGGCAGGGCGAGCTGGCGGCGGCCTACGCCGAGGCCGCCTCTGGCTGTGCGCCGCCTCTGGCGCTGCAGCTGCGTCGCCGCGCCGCGGCGCTGTACCATGAGGAGCTGGGCGATCCGGCGGCGGCCGCGGCGCAGCTGCGCGCCATCCTCGCCGTCGACCCCCGCGACGAGCGCAGCGCCCTGCTGTTGTGCACCCTTCTGGAGCAGCTGCGTGACCTCGATGGCCTCGAAGAAGCGCTCGGCCTTCGGCTGCGCCTTCTCAGCGCTGCGCCGCGCCGCGCCGAGCTGGCGCTCAAGCTGGCGCAGCTGCAGCGCGACGGCCTGCAGCGGCCGGAGGCTGCCGTCGACACCCTGCATGCCCTGCTGCAAGAGCAGCCCGAACAGCCGGAGGCGGCGCGCCTGCTCGAGGAAATCTTGCGCGCGCAGGGAGACTTGGCGGCGGTGGCGACGCTGCTCGCGGGGCAGCTGGCGCAGCTGCAAAAACACGGTGCCGTCGCCGTGCTCCAGCGCCAGGCGCTGCAGTTTCGCCTGGCCAGCCTGCTGCAGAGCGAGCTGGGCGACGCGGCGCAGGCCGCGCCGCTGTGGGCGGCGTTGCTTGGCGCCGGCCACGTCGAGGCCCAGGCGGCGGTCGAGGCGCGCGCTGCCGTCGGCGACCTCGGTGCCCTCGACCTGCGCATCGCGGCGGCCACCGCCGCGGGCGACGCCGCCATCGCCGCCCAGCAGCTCACCCGCAAGTTTGCCGCCCTGGACGACCCGGTCGACCGCCGGGCGGTGGCGCTGCAGCTGGCCGACCTCTACGAAGGCCCGCTGCAGGCGCCGAGCGCCGCCGTCCAAGCGCTCTGCACCGCCTTTTGTCAGGATGGCAGCGACCTGGCGGCACTGCAGCGGCTGGCAACGCTGGCCGCCGCCCATCACCTGGAGCAAAACGTTCTCACTGCCCTGGGGCCGCTGCATCAACAGCCGCTGCTGCCCGCGGCGCAGCAGGCGCTGGGGCACGTCCTGGCGGCGGCCCATCTGCGCCTGCAGCAGCAGCCGGCGGCGCGGCAGATCTACGCCGACCTGTTGCAGCGCGACCCCTGCGATGTGCCGGCGCTCGCCTGTTTGCAGCCGCTGCTGCTGCAGGCCGACGACTGGGCGGGCTACGAGCGGGTGGTCCAGCAGCGCTTGGCCCAGGCGCCGCAGCTCATCGGCCCGCTGCTGCACGAGCTGGCAAGCCAGGCGTTACAGCGCGGTGAGCAGCAGGTGGCGCGCGATGCCCTCCTACGGCTGGTGGCGCACGATGCCGACGACCTGCGCGCCTGGGAGGCGCTGTGGCCGCTGCTGGACGGCAGCGACGACGCCCTGGCGCGGCTCGATAACCTCGACCAGCAGCTGCGGCTCAACGACGATCCGGCGGCGCAGTTGCAGCTGTGGGCCGACAAGGGGGAGCTGCTCGCTTCCGAGCTGGACGACAACGAGGCGGCACTCATGGCCTGGCAGCAGGTGCTGCGCCTCGATCCCAAGCACGCGGAGGCTGCCGCCGCCGCGCAGTTGCTCTTGGCCAGCGACGAGCGCTGGGAGGAGCTTGCCGAGCTGCTGCGCCGGCGGCTGGGGGTGGTGGAGGAGGGCCCGGCGGCGCAGTCGCTGCGCCAGCAGCTGGGCACCATCTTGGGCGACAAGCTGGGGCGCACCGCGGGGGCGGCAGAGGCCTGGCAACAGATCTTGGCGCGCGAGCCCGACCATGTCGAGGCGCTCGAGGGGCTGCTGGGGCTGCAGGCGGAAGCGGCCCAGTGGCCGCTCTTTTTTGCCACCGCCGAGAGGCTGCTGCCGCTGCTGACGCCGGCGGCGGCGATCGACCTGCGCCTGCGCCTCATCTCGACCCTCATGGCGCAACCGCAGCGGCCCAACGGCCACGAGCAGGCGCTCTCACTGGCGGCGGCAGTGCGCGACGCGCCGACCGCCAGCGTCGCCCAGCTCGCCGCCCTGGCGGGGATGCTGCGCCGTCTGGAGGCCTTCGCCGAGGAGGCGTCCGTGCATGCAGCGGCGGCGGCGGCGGCGCAGCGGCAGGGCGACGCCGTCGCGATGCTGCGGCACCTGCGGGCGCAGGTGGAGGTGCTCGACGTCCATTTGCACGACCCGGCGGCGACCGAGGCGCCGCTGCTGGCCCTTTTCGACGCCGACCCCGCCGCCCCCCTCACCTTCGCGGCGCTCTGTGCGCTGCCGGCGGTGGCGCAAAACCCGTCGCTGTGGGCCCAGCTGCATCAACGACACCTGCCGCACGTGCCCGCCGCCGAGCAGCTGCCGCTGTGGGTGAGCCTGCGCGACACCCTGCTGGAGAAGCTGCAGGAGCCCACCCTGGGGTTTTTGGCCGCCTGCCACGCCTACCAGGCGGCGCCGCAGGAGCCGCTTCACTTCGAGATCATGCGCCAGGTGGCGCAGGCGCACGACCTGGTCGACGAGTGCCTCGAAGTGCTGCGCACCACCCTGCCGCAGCTGCCCGATGCTGCCAGCCAGGCTGCATCCTTGCGGCAGCAGGCGCAGCTGCATGCCGAGCTGCAGACCGATTGGCCCGCTGCCGTGGCGGCACTGCAGCAGGCGCTGGCGCTGCAGCCGCAGGACGTCTCGACGCTGCAGCAGCTGGTCCAGGTGCACGCCCAACGGGGCGACGCCGCGGCGCAGATGGCGGCGCTGGAACAACTGGTGGATGCGCAGACGGAGGTTGCGCAGCAGGTGGCGACGCTGCGGCAGATGGCCGATTTGGCGCCGCAGGCCAGCGCCGACCCCGCCGCGGCGGCGGCGCCGCTGCGCGCGCTGCTGGCGCTGGCGCCCGATGACGTCGCGGCCTGCGAGCGCCTCTTCGCCTGTTACTGCGCCACATCAGACCATGCTGCCGCCCTGGCGACGCTGCGCCAGCGGCTGACGCTGACGACCCAGGCGGCGGACAAAGTCGCGCTGCACCTGCGGGGGGCCGCGCTGTGTGTCGAGGAGATGGAGGACGTCGACGCCGCCGTCGGTTGGTGCCGTGAGGCGCTGGCGGTGGCCGAGACGCCGGCGCTGCAGGAGGCGGCCCTGGCGCAGCTCAATTCGTTGCTGCGCGGCTCTGAGGACCCCACCGATCTGGCGACGGTATTACAACAGCGTTTGGCGTTGGTCGCGGCCCTGGCGCCGCCCTTGGCGCACCATCTGGCCCTGCTGGCGGAGATGGTCGCCCTGTGCGAGGGACCGCTGCAGCAGCCGACGGCGGCGCTGGACTACCTCGATGCCTGGGTGGCGCTGCAGCCCGACGCCCTGCTGCCGCTGCGCCAACAGGCCGAGCTGCTGCGGCAGGGCGAAGATCGCGCCGCCCTGCTGGCCAGCCTGCGCCGGCGCCTGACGCTGCCGCTGGAGGCGGAGGAGCGCGTCGCCACGTTGCTGGAGGTCGGCGGCATCGAGCACGCCCACACCGGCCGGGTGGACGCCGCCGAAGAAGCCTACCTCGAGGTGCTCAAATACGCCCCCGAGCAGGCCGCGGCGCTGCAGGGGCTGGCGCAGCTCTACGAGCGCAGCGGCAACTGGTACGCCGCCCTCGACATCCTCGCCCGCTGGGCGGCGGCGGTGCCGCAGCAGCG
>JBBSTS010000064.1:0-6990 GCA_038235675.1 Myxococcota bacterium
CGTCTACTCGCCGCGCGTCGACCCCTGCAGCGCCGCCTTCGACACCCCCTCGAGCGCGGTGGCGACGGCGGCGCCCGACCGCACGATGGTCGATCTGTTGGGGGCCTGCTTACGCGACGAAATGCAGCGCCAGCCGCAGATGGTGGTGTTCGGCCAGGACGTCGCCGACATGGCCGACAGCAAACAGATGGACGCACTCACCGGTAAGGGGGGCGTCTTCAAGGTCACCCATGGGCTGCAGCGCACCTTCGGCGACGCACGCGTCTTCAACGCGCCGCTGAGCGAGGCCAACATCGTCGGCCGTGCCATCGGCATGGCGATGCGCGGCATCAGGCCGGTCATCGAGATCCAGTTTTTCGACTACATTTGGCCGGCGATGATGCACATCCGCAGCGAGATGGCCCTTTTGCGCTGGCGTTCGGCCAACGGCTGGACCTGCCCTTTGGTGATGCGGGTGCCCTATGGCGGCTACCTCAAAGGGGGCGGCGTCTTCCACAGCCAGACCGGCGAGAGCATTTTTACCCACATGCCCGGGCTGCGGGTGGTGATGCCGTCGACGGCGCTTGACGCCAATGGTCTGCTGCGCACCGCCATGCGCTGTGACGACCCGGTGCTCTTTTTGGAGCACAAGCACCTCTACCGCCAGACCTACAATCGCGCCGCCTACCCAGGGCCCGATCACTGCATTCCCTTCGGCAAGGCTGCCCAGCGCCTGGTCGGGCAGGACGTGACGCTGATCACCTATGGGGCGTTGGTCAAGCGCTCGATGGACGCCGCCGCGCAGGCCAAAGGCCAAGGGGTGACGGTCGACCTGCTCGATCTGCGTAGCCTTTCCCCTTACGATTGGTCGGCCATCGTCGCCTCGGTGCGCAAAACGGGCAAGGCGCTGGTGGTGCATGAAGAGACGCGCAGCTGGGGCTTCGGCGCCGAGATCGCCGCGCGCATCGGCGAGGAGCTGTTCGAGGAGCTGGACGGACCCGTGCGCCGCTTGGCCTCGGCCGACACCTTCGTCGGCTACCACCCCGATCTCGAGGCGGCCATCCTACCGCAGACCGACGACGTCCTGCAGGCGATCCTGGCCCTCGCTGCCTACTAGCGCCCGCTAGCGGGCGGCGTGGGCGGTGCCGTAGGCGCGGAAGCGCAGCTCTTTGCTGATGAAATCCAGCAGGATCATGTGGACGCACTCGAGCAGGCCCATGTTGTCGGAGGGGACGTGGACGTGGGTGCCCGCAAGCTCGCAGAGGGCGCCGCCGTTGAAGCCGGTCAGGGCGATGGTGTGCAGGCCGTTGTCACGCGCCCAGCTCGCGGCGCGCAGGACGTTGGCGCTGTTGCCGCTGCCGCTGATGCACAACAGGGTGTCGCCGGGGTGGGCGTTCATCGCCAATTGGATCTCGAAGATGCGCTCGTAGCCATCGTCGTTGGCCAGGGCGGTCATAAACGGGGTCGACTCGGTCAAGGCGTTGACCCGTAGGCGACGGCCGCTGGGCTCGTCCCACATCAGTTTGGCCAAATCTTCGCAGAAGTGGCTGGCGTTGGCGGCGCTGCCGCCGTTGCCACAGGCGTAGACGCTCTTGCCGGCGACGAAGGTGGAGTGCAAAGCATCGCAGGCCGCCAGCACCGCTTTTTGCGGCGCTGCGTTGATCAGCGCAAGGCTTTGTTCCAGATAGCGCGCCAGGTGGCTGGCAGGGGGCGTGACCATAGGATGTTGTGTCCCATATTCGCCCTGCTGCCAAGGTCTGGCGCCGCCGACCTCAGCCGGAGCGGATGTTGCCGATGATCCCTTTGACCGTGTCGTAGTTCATCTTGAGGAGGGTGGAGATGGTGTTGATGCCCTGCGAGTAATTTTGCGACATGTTTTGCAGCTGCAGCTGGTCGGTCTGTGTTTGGCTGGACATGGTGCTCAGGGTACTCTGCAGGTTGCTGTAGGCTGTTTTAGCCTGACCCTGGGTAAGCGCCTGCGCGGCAGTGCTGTAGGTGCCGTCGGGCTGCTGGGTGGTGACGTTGAAAGTCACCGTCGCGGCTGGCTTGCCGTCGCTGCCGGTGGGCCAAGCGGCCAGGGTCGTGTTGATGTCCTCTGCCTGTCCCTGGATGGCGTTGGACTGATTGATGTTGTTCTGCACGTACTTGGCATAGTCGCTGAGTTGATTCTGCAGGCCGAGCACGCCGGAGAAGGTCACCGCCTGCACCGTCTGGTCGTAGTTGGCGCCGGGGTTGGCGGCCTGGTAGGTGCTCACCGCCTTGCCCACCGCCTGGGTCAGCTGCGGCGAGGCGACCAGCGCCGTTGGGCCCACCGTGCCACCGGTGAGCTGCCCTGGGGTCGCCGTCGTCGAGCCCACGACGTTGGAGGTGCTGTTGGAGGCCGTCACGGCAGCCGTCGAGGTGGCGGTGCCCGCATCGCTCTGCTGGAAGCCTGCGGGGGCCGCCGAGCTATTGAGCGCCGCGGCGCTGGCGGCGTAGGACCCCTCGTCGGTGGCTGCGGCCATGGTCATGCCGCCCACCTTGCCGGCCACGGCCGTGCTGTCTCCCGAGGGGGTGCCGGCGGCATCGTAAAAGGCGGCCGCAAGCTGGCTGCCGGCGGCGAGGACGCCCTGGGTCTGCTGGTCGTCGAGGCCGCTGAGCAGCTTTTGCCCCTGCTTGATGTCGTCGTCGCTAAGGCCAGGGATGCGGATGCTGCTGCCGTCGCCGAAGGTGACCGCCGCGGGCGCCTGACTGAAGCTCGAGCTTTTGAACAACGACACCTTGACCGCTGAGCTCGACGTCGTCGTCGGCGCAGCAGCGCCAGGCGCCTTGTTTATCAGGGTGGAATTGGAAGGGACGTTCTTGATCTGCATGCGAGCTCCTGGTCAGATCAGCGTACCCATATGCCGTGCCAAGCGGTTACTTTACCGCCGTTCCCTCGGTTGACGGTGGCGCCTGGTGGGCGCGCTCGATGAGGCGCCCCAGCGCTTGGCGATCGCGCGAGGAGTGGGCTGCATGGGCTGGCTTCGGCGTTCCCGGGCCTACGACGCTGCGCGGCCGCAAAGCCCCCGGGGCGGCTGGGGCTGCCGGGCGCGACAGGGATGGCAACAGGAGAGCCGGCGGCGGCTCGTCCGCGGCCAGTGACCCCGGCGACTCCGGTAGCAGCCGCGACAGGCCCGGCAGGTTGCGTGGCAGCGCCCCGGACAACTTGTCGCGCAGGGCGCGGCTGCCCTCGCGGCCGACCAAATTTAGCTTGTCCTGCACCACCGGCGACTCGACGACCTCGAGCAGGTGACTGGCGATGCTGCGCCCTTCGAGGCGGGTGAAGAACATGCCGTAGCCCAGGGCAATGCCCATGATTAGCATGGCGCTGAGGCGAAACATGCGGCTGAGACTATCAGGGTCTTCGTCGCCAAGACACCCCCGAAGGCTTGTGGCCGCCAAAGGGGCTGCTGTAGCCTCACAAAAGCCCAGATCCATTTTGTGAGGAGCGCTACGATGTCGATTCCAGCCCTATCCATGACGTTGTTGCTGCTTGCAGCGCTCGGGACCTTTGCGGCGGTGATGAAGCCCCGGCTTCAAATTCTGCTGCATCTGCGGCGCGAAAACCTCTTCGACCAGCTGCCCGAGCGGCTGCGCGGCATGCTCAAGCTGGCCATCGGGCAGTACCGCATGCCACGTGAGGCGGTCGCGGGGCTGGCGCACATCTTCATCTTCACGGGCTTTATGATCGTCTCGTTGGCGACGGTGACCCATTTCGTCCACGCCTATGTGCCGGGATGGACCCTGTGGGGGCTACGCGGCCGAGGCGGCGATGTTTACACCCTGGTCAAGGACAGCAGCGAGATGCTCGTGCTGCTGGGCGTGGCCTATGGACTGTGGCGCCGACTCAAAAGTACCCCCTCGCGGGTGGGGCGCTCGTGGGAGGGCGTCTTCGTCCTCGGGATGATTGCCCTGCTGATGCTCACCGACTTCTTGGTGTCGGGCGGCGAATTCGTTGGCCGGGGCCAGACGGGGCTGCCGTGGAGCCCCGGCGGCTATATGGCTCAGGCAAGCCTGCGGCCGCTGGGGGTCTCGGCGGCACAGGGCGTCGGCCACGTGGCCTACTGGATCCACTGCGCTGCAGTGCTCGTTTTTTTGAACTTCTTGCCTCTGGGCAAGCATTTTCACGTTATCACCGGCATTCCCAACGTCTTTTTTCGCAACCTCGAGGTGGCTGGCTTCGTCCCCAAACTCGACCTGGAGAACAGCGAGAAATTTGGCATCCGTGCCACGCCCGACTTGACCTGGAGCATGGGGCTGGACGTCTACTCGTGCACCGAGTGTGGCCGCTGCAACACCTACTGCCCCACCATGCTCACCGGCAAGCCGCTCTCTCATCGGCAGCTGAACCTGGACATTAAAAAGGCCCTTTTTGACGACCAGGACGTGCTCGTCGCCGGCGACGCCAAGGCACAGGAGGCGCTGCCGGATTTGGTGGGCGAGCGCATCGCCAACGAGACGATTTGGGCCTGCACCACCTGCGGCGCCTGCGAGCAGGAATGTCCGGTTTACATCGAGAACGTGCCGCGCATCGTGCAGATGCGTCAGCACAAGGTGCTGATGGAGGGCGACGTCGCGCCTGAGCTGGCGCGTGCCTACAAAGGGATGGAGAACAACAACAATCCGTGGGGGATAGGCTCCGACAAGCGCGACGCCTGGGCCGCCGACCTCGCCATCCCACGGGTGGCCGACATCGTCAGCGCGCAGGGCGAGATCCCCATGCTTTACTGGATCGGCTGTGCCGGCTCATTCGACGACCGCAACAAAAAAATTACTTTGGCGATGGTCAAGATTTTGCAGGCGGCGGGCGAGCCCTTCGCCATTTTAGGCAAAGAAGAAGGCTGCACCGGCGACGTCGCGCGGCGCACCGGCAACGAATATCTCTTTGCCGCGTTGGCCCAGGCCAACGTCGAAATGCTCAACACCTACAAAGTGAAAAAAATCCTCACCCACTGCCCCCACTGCCTGCACACCCTCAAAAGCGAGTACCCGCAGTTTGGCGGCAACTTCGAGGTGGTCCACCACACCCAGCTCATCGACAAACTGATCAAGGACAAACGCCTGCAGCTCAGCGAGCGGAGCCCAACCTCGGTGGCGCTGCACGATTCGTGCTACCTCGGCCGCTACCACAACATCTACGACCCGCCGCGTGACATCGTCAAAGCGGTGCCTGGCGCGACGCTGGTCGAGCTGCCGCGCAATCGCTCGCGCAGCGTCTGTTGCGGTGCCGGCGGCGGTCGCTTCTGGATGGAAGAAACCATTGGCGAGCGGATCAACGTCCATCGCGCCAAGGAGGTGCAGGCGACCAAGGCCGACGCCGTCGGCAGCTCCTGTCCTTTTTGTCTGACGATGATGCGCGATGGACTGGGGGCCCTGGGCGAAGAGGGCAGCCGCGCCCTGGACGTCTCGGAGATCGTCGCGGCCGCGCTGTAAAATCTGGCCTTGCCGTCGCAAGTTGCGACAGATGATAGGGCGGCGAGTCGGCGGTAGGGGCGCATGGGCCCCGCCAGGCAACTTTACGTTTGGCATCGAACTTGCTGTGTCGCGCCTATGTTTGCCCGCGCCGGATCAGGCACCCTCGACGGCGTCACCGCCCAGGCCATCACGGTCGAGTCCCACCGCGCCAATGGCCTGCCGGGGATGGCGGTCATTGGCCTGGTGCGCGGGGCGATGAAGGAGTCGGCGGTCCGTGTCCGCTCGGCCATCGTCGCCGCCGGCTTCAAGTTGCCGGCGCAACGGCTGCTGGTGAATTTCTCGCCCGCCGAAGTGCCCAAGCAGGCTGCCGGCCTCGACCTTGCACTGGCCGCCAGCCTGCTTGGATCGGCGGGGGTGTTGCCGGCCGCCGCCCTGCAGCGGCGGCGATTTTATGGCGAGCTCTCCCTTGGTGGTGCCATCGAGCCGGTGCACGGGGCGCTGCTGCTGGCCGAGCTGGCGCTGCGCTGCGGTGATGTCGAGGTGCTCGTGCCGCAACAGAATGCTGCCGAGGCGGCGCTGGTGTCGCAGGTGCGCGTCGTCGGCGTCGCCACCCTGGCGCAGATGGTGGCCTACCTACGCGGTGAGCTGGCGCTGGAGCGCAGCGCAGCGGCGCCGCCGCAGGCGGGGCAAAAACGCGGCTGCTTCGCCGAGGTGCAGGGGCAGCAGCGTGCCAAGCGGGCGATGGCGGTGGCCGCCGCCGGCGGCCACAACCTCCTGCTGGTGGGGGCGCCCGGCAGCGGCAAAAGCATGCTGGCGCAGCGCTTCGTCGGCCTGCTGCCACCGCTGACGGCGGAGCAAGCCATCGAGGTCACCCGACTGCATGCCGCCGCGCACCTGCTGCACGAGCCAAGGCTCATCACCGCGCCGCCTTTCGTGGCGCCTCATCACACGCTCAGCGAGGCGGCTTTGTGCGGCGGCGGCACCGCGGTGCCGCGCCCCGGACAGCTGAGCCTGGCGCATCGGGGCGTTCTCTTTCTCGACGAGCTGCCTGAATTTTCGCGCCGCTGCCTGGAGTCGCTGCGCGAGCCACTCGAAGCGCAATGCATCCGTATTGCCCGCAGCGGCCAGGCGCGCACCTATCCCGCCGATGTCCTCTTGCTGGCGGCGATGAATCCCTGTCCCTGCGGCCATGCGCTGCCGCTGAGCCGGCAGAATGCCGCCGGCGGCAGTGGGCCAATGGCAGCCTGCACCTGCTCTTTTGCCAGCCTGCAGCACTACCGCGCCCGCCTCTCCGGACCGCTGCTCGACCGCCTCGACCTGCAGGTCCACGTCGAGCGCGTCGCTGCCCGCGACTGTTTTGCCCCGCGTCGTTGCGGCCCCACCTCCGAAACCCTCGCGGCCAAGGTGGCCGAAGCGCGACAGCTGCAGCGTGCACGCGGGCAGGAGGTGCTCAACGCGCGCCTCGATGCGACACAGCTGCGGCAGGTGGCACCGCTAAGCGAGGCCTGCATGCAGGCGCTGGAGGCGGCGCTTGGCAGGGTGCCCCTGTCGATGCGCGCGGTACACAAAATCATC
>JBBSTS010000065.1:0-6987 GCA_038235675.1 Myxococcota bacterium
AGCAGCTGCGTCAGGGCCAGGTGATCGGCATCGCTGTAGCCTCCCTGCGCCACGAGGGGCAGCAGCAGGTGCTGCTGCAGAGCCGCGGGGGGCGGCGTCGCGGCTGCCCAGGGTAGCAGCCACAGCGCCGGCGCCAAGCGTGCCACGGCAGACCCATCCTGCAGCTGGGCGGCGTCGGCGACGCACAGATCCGGCTTCAGGGTGGGCCCGTCCGATCCCCAAGGCGGCGTCAAATCGACGCAGACGAGGGCGTGAAGCGCGGCATGCGCGCGCACGGCCGACGCCAGGGCGAGGTCGGCCGTGGCAACGCCGAGGATCAACGCGTCGGCCATGGTGACCTAGGTCAGGGGCTGCCGGCGCGACGGCGGCGAGCCGCTCGATTGCGCGGTCGGCAAGGGCAAAAGGTCAATGAAGCGCAGCACCACCCCAACGAGGGTGAAACGCGCGCCACCAAAAAGCAACGAGTCGGCCGCGGGCAGGTTTTGAGATGACCTTTAGATGTCGTCCTCGAAGCCAAAGTCGCGGTCGGCTGCCTCCTCGCCGTCCTCGTCCTCGTCGTCTTCGTCGTCATCTTCGTCGTCTTCGTCCTCATCATAGTCGTCGAAGTCGGCGTCCTCTTCCTCTTCGTCTTCGTCGTCGAGGTCGTCCTCTTCGTCGTCCACCCCAACGATCTCCTCGTCAGACTCGTCCTCTTCTTCGTCGTCGTCGAAGTCATCGTCGGCTTCGTCCTCTTCCTCATCTTCTTCGTCGAAGACGCCGGCAAACTCGTCCTCTTCGTTGTCGTCGCCGAAGCCAAAATCGCCCCCTTTGCCGCTGCGGCCGCCGGTGGCCCCGTCTTCGTCGTCGTCACCGTCACCCTCGGACTCGTCTGTTTGCTTGTCGAAGGGGTCCTCCTCGTCTTTGTCGGCGCTGCGGCTGGGGGGCGGCGCCTTCTTGGCCAGTGACAGCGGGCTGACGTGGCGAAGGCTTTCGAGGGGTTCGAACCGAAGCATACAGCACTCCACTTGGTGGCCAGATGATTGGATGGGGGACAGACTTTCAGAAGGTCACCTTACGCGTTCGGTGGCAAGTCCCTCTGTGCTGACAACTTTTGCGATTTTGACGTGAGGTAAGCAAAAAGGGGCAAACAGGTCAATTGACTGTGAGAATTTTCGCGCAATTTATGACGGCAGACGTCCGGGTGGACTACCTTTTGCTGGCATGGGTCCCCTGAGTGCCCCCCTTTAACCGAGCCCAGGCAGGAACGTTGGCAATGAGCGACAAAAAACGCGGCAGTGACATGATGGGCAACTTTGAGCACGCATTGAGCAAATCGGGCGGTGGGGACGGGATGATTGTCATCCCCGACGAGCTGCCCATCCTCACCCTGCGCAACACGGTCCTGTTCCCCGGATCGATCGTGCCGCTGGGCATCGGTCGGCCCAAAACCGTGCGCCTGGTCGAGGAGAGCATCAAGGAGAGCGGCCTGGTGGCCGTGGTCGCCCAACGCGACCCCGACCACGACGATCCCGGCGCCGGCGAGCTGTACACCATGGCCTGCGCCGCCCGCCTGGTTAAGCTCGTCAAAGCCTCCAAGGACAACTTCTCGGTCGTGGTCCAGGGCCTCAGCCGCGTCCGCTTGAGCGAGTACACTCAGACCCTCCCCTACCTTAAGGCGCGCATCGCCGCGGTCGACGACGTCGCCACCAACCCGGTTGAGGTCGAAGCTCTGACCATGAGCCTAAAGAAAACCGCCCGCGAGGTCCTGCGGCTTATCCCCGAGCTGCCGCCTTCGGCTTCCGAGCTGCTCGAGCGGGTCGACGACGCCGGCGTCCTGGCGGACCTGGTCGCCTCCAACGTCGAGGCGACGGTCGACGAGAAGCAGTCGGTCCTCGAAACGGTCGAGTTGGTGGCGCGCATGCGCCGCGTCCTCGAGCTTCTGTCGCGCCAGCTCGAGGTCCTCAAGCTTTCCAACAAGATCAGCTCGCAAGTCAAAGGCGAGATGAGCAAGACGCAGCGCGAGTATTACCTGCGCCAACAGCTCAAGGCGATCAAGGACGAGTTGGGCGAGGGCGAAGACGGCGACGACGACTTGGCCGACCTCGAGGCGCGCGTCACCGAGGCTCACCTCCCCGAGGAGGCGGAAAAAGCGGCCCGCAAAGAGCTCAAGCGCCTGCGCAACATGAGCTCGTCGCAGGCGGAGTACACCGTCGCCCGCACCTACGTCGAGTGGCTGTGTGACCTTCCCTGGGGGCGCAGCAGCGTCGACAAGATCGACTTGGCCGAGGTCCAGCGCATTTTGGACGCTGACCACTACGGCCTGGAGAAGGCGAAGAAGCGGATCATCGAGTTCTTGGCGGTTCGCAAGCTCAAATCCGACATGAAGGGGCCGATCTTGTGTTTCGCCGGGCCGCCCGGCACCGGCAAGACCTCCCTTGGCCAGAGCATCGCCAAGGCGATAGGGCGCAAGTTTGCCCGCGTCGCCGCTGGCGGCGTGCGTGACGAGGCGGAGATCCGTGGCCATCGCCGCACCTACGTCGGCGCCCTGCCGGGGCGCTTCATCCAGGCGATGAAGAAGGCCGGCACCAGCAACCCGCTCATCGTCATCGATGAGCTGGACAAGTTGGCGCACGACCTGCGCGGCGATCCGGCGGCGGCGATGCTGGAGGTGCTCGACCCCGAGCAGAATCACACCTTCGCCGACCACTACATCGACGTACCCTTCGACCTGTCGAAGTGCTTCTTCATTGCTACCGCCAACGTCCTGGACACGGTTCCGTCGGCGCTGCGTGACCGCCTGGAGATCTTGGAGCTGCCGGGCTACACGCAGGAGGAGAAGCTGGAGATTGCGCAGCAACACCTGGTGCCCAAAGCGCTCGAGGAGCACGGCCTGACGCCGCAGACCTGCAACATCCCGGCCGAGGTCCTACAGGCGCTGATTGCCAGCTACACGCGTGAGGCTGGGGTGCGCAACCTGCGCCGCGAAATCGCCGGGATCTGCCGCAGCGTCGCGGTGAGCTTCGCCAACGGCGAGACCCGTCGTCAGGACATCACGGTGGCGCAGCTGGACACCCTTTTGGGGCCGGAAAAGTTTCAGAATGAGATGGCCGAGCGGACCGACATCTCGGGCGTGGCCACCGGCCTTGCCTGGACGGCGGTGGGCGGCGACATCCTCTTCATCGAAGCGACAAAGATGCCCGGCAAGGGTGGACTTACGCTCACCGGCCAGCTAGGCGACGTGATGAAGGAATCGGCGCAGGCCGCCCTGTCGTTCGTCCGCTCACAGGCTGCAAGCCTGGGCATCGCCGCCGACATGTTTACGCGCTACGACCTGCACATCCACGTGCCGGCGGGGGCCATCCCCAAAGATGGACCCAGCGCTGGCGTCACCATGCTCGCTGCCCTTGTTTCGCTGCTGACCGACATTAATGTACGGGCGGACACGGCGATGACCGGAGAGATCACCCTGCGGGGCAACGTCTTGCCCGTCGGTGGTATCAAGGAGAAGGTGCTGGCGGCGCGCCGCGCCGGCGTCAAAAAGATCATCATGCCGGAGCGCAACAAAAAGGACCTGCGTGAGATCCCCGAGAAAAATCGTCGCGACCTCACCTTCGTCTTTGCCTCGCGGGCCGAGCAGGTATTCGAGGCGGCGCTGTTAAGTCAGCCGCAGCCGCTGCCGCCGGGAGCGGCGACACTGCCCGCCGCCGGAGACACCGCGCCGACGATTCGGGTCAATTGATAGACGGTAGGATGTGAGCTGAGAAGAAAATGGGGCAGCAGCGCTCGCCGGGCGAGGCCATGGATGCCAACAACCTGTGGCTGATCGAAGGCCTTTTTGCCGAATACTGCGCCGACCCGCAGGCGGTGGACGCGAGCTGGCGCGCCTACTTCGACGCCCTGGGGTCGGGGGCGGCGTCGGCTGCTGCCCCCGACCCGATGTCGAACGCATCGACGCGGGCACCTGAGCCGCAGCCACAGCTGGCGCAGCTCATCGCGGCCTACCGTGACCATGGCCACCTCGCCGCTGTTGTCGATCCGCTGGGGGGCGCCCCGGCGGGTCACCCACAGCTGTCGCTCGCAGCCCACGGGTTCGTGCCGGCCGACCTCGAGCGGCAATACTCGCCCGCCGCGCTGGGCGGCGGACCTCGCAGCTTGCGTCAAATTGTCGCCCAGCTCGAGCAGGTCTACTGCCGCAGCATCGGCGCCCAGCTCGCCCACATCGACGACCTGGACGTGCGCACCTGGCTGCAGCAGCGCCTCGAGCAGCAGACGTCTGTGGCACCCGCGCGCGCGGCCGAGCGCCTGCGCATCCTGCGCAAGCTGACCGACGCTGAGACCTGGGAAACCTTCGTCCACCGCAAATTCTTGGGGGCGCGGCGCTTCTCGCTGGAGGGCGCGGAGAGCCTCATTCCGCTGCTGGACACGGCCATCGCGCAGGCGGCCGAACACGGTGTCCAGGAGATGATCATCGGCATGGCTCACCGCGGCCGCCTCAACGTCATGGTCAACATCCTCGGCAAGAGCGCCCAGCGCATCTTCGAGGAGTTCGACGACAAGGCGGGGCGCGCTTCGCGCGGCCCCGGCGACGTCAAATACCACCTCGGGCACAGCTCCGACGTGCGCTCGAGCGCCGGGGCGCCCATCCACCTCTCCCTATGCTTCAACCCCAGCCACTTGGGCTTCGTCGGACCGGTGGTCGCCGGCCGTGCGCGTGCCAAGCAGGACCTCGCCGGCGACACGGGCCGCAAGCACACGGTGCCGCTGGTGATCCACGGCGACGCCGCCTTTGCGGGCCAGGGGGTCACCCAGGAGATGCTCAACATGAGCATGCTGCCGGGCTACGACTGCGGCGGCACCGTCCACGTGGTGGTCAACAACCAGGTGGGCTTTACCACCTCGCCAAGTATGGCGCGCTCCAGCCACTACGCCACCGACGTCGCCCGAATGCTCGACGTGCCCATCTTTCACGTCAACGGCGAAGATCCCGAGGCGGTCACCCGCGTTGCCAAGCTGGCGCTGGATTTTCGTGCGCACTTCGGCCGCGACGTGGTCATCGACATGGTGTGTTATCGGCGCCTGGGGCACAATGAGGGCGACGAGCCGACCTTCACTCAGCCGCTGATGTATCAGCAGATCGCCCAGCACAGGACGGTACGCGAGCTTTACGCCGAGGCGCTGCTTGCTGGCGGCAGCGTCGACGCCGCGCAGGTCACGCAGATGGTCGAGGACTGCAAAGCTCGGCTCGAGACGGAGCTGGCGCGGGCCAAGGACGGCGAAGGTCCGCCTGCGGCGACGCCGAAGGGCGTCGCGGTGCGCGACGTCTGGCAGCCTTTCGTCGACCAGACGACGGCGGCGGCGGATGCTGTGCCTACCGCCGTGCCCGGCGCCACCTTGACGGCGCTCAGCGACGCTTTGACGCGCCTGCCGCAGGGCTTCACCCCGCACGCCAAAATCACCCGCCTGCTCGAAGGCCGGCGCGAGATGGGTCACGGCCAAAAACCACTCGACTGGGGCGCCGCCGAAACCTTGGCCTATGCCAGCCTGTTGCACGAGGGGGTCAGCATCCGCCTCTCCGGCCAGGACTGTGGCCGCGGCACCTTTAGCCACCGCCATGCGCTGCTCTGCGACCAAAAAGACGGCACCGCTTACTTCCCGCTGCAGCATCTGGCCGGCGCCAAGGGGCGCTTTGGCGCCTGGGATAGCCCCCTGTCGGAGACCGGCGTCGTCGGTTTCGACTATGGTTACAGCCTCGACGATCCGGAGGCGCTGGTGATTTGGGAGGCGCAGTACGGTGACTTCGCCAACGGCGCGCAGGTGATCATCGACCAGTTCATCGCCACATCGGAGCAGAAGTGGCGCCGCCTCAGCGGCCTGACGATGCTGCTGCCGCACGGCTTCGAGGGCGCCGGTCCCGAACACAGCAGCGCGCGGCTGGAGCGGTTTTTGTCCCTCGCCGCCGACGACAACATGCAGGTGGCGCAGCCGACGACGCCGGCGCAGATCTTTCATCTGCTGCGCCGTCAGGTGCGCCAGCGGCTACGCCGCCCATTGATCGTCATGTCGCCCAAATCGCTTTTGCGTGCCGCCGCCGCCGTTTCCTCGCTGCAGGACCTGTGCGAAGGAGGCTTCGCCACCGTCCTGGGCGACCCGGAGCAGTCGATGCAAAAGGCCGAGCGGGTGGTGTTGTGCAGCGGTAAAATCTACTACGACCTGCTGGCGGCCCGTCGTGAACGTGCTATGGGAAATGTGGCCATTGTCCGGCTGGAGCAGCTCTACCCAAATCCCGAGCCCCAGCTCGCGGAGGTGTTGGCCGAGTTTAACCCACAGGCGCCGGTGGTCTGGGCGCAAGAAGAGCCCCGCAACATGGGCGCCTGGCCGCATCTGCGGCTGACCTATGGCGACCGCCTGTTGGGTCGCTGGAGTCTGAGCTGCGTGGCGCGTGAGGCTTCGGCCTCGCCGGCGACGGGCTCGGCGGCGCAGCATCAGCGCGAGCAGGCCAGCATACTGCAACGTGCCCTCGGCTGAGCCGGGCGGCCCGCAAAGGAGCGACAGCAATGATAGAGATCAAGGTTCCGTCGGTGGGCGAGTCCATTACCGAGGTGATCATCGGCCAGTGGCTGGTTGAAGAGGGCGCCAGGGTCGAAAAAGAGCAGCCGGTGGCGGTGCTCGAGACCGACAAGGTCAACGTCGAGCTGCCGGCCCCCGAGGCGGGGATCTTGAAGAAAATTCTCAAGCCAGCGCAGGCCAGCGCCGCCATTGGTGAGGTGATCGGCCACGTCGAGGCGGCGGCCGTCGATGCCGAGCCGCGCAGCGCTCCTGCCGCCGACAAGGCTGCCGACCCGCCGCCGCAGAGCGCACCGCCCCCGGCCGCCCGCGCCGCCGGCCCCGCGATGCCCGCCGCCCAGCGCCTGGCCTCCCAGCAGGACGTCGACCTCGCCGGCCTGTCGGGCAGCGGCCGCGGCGGCCGCATCCTCAAAGAGGACGTGCAGGCCGCCATCCAAAAGCGCG
>JBBSTS010000066.1:0-6972 GCA_038235675.1 Myxococcota bacterium
TCGGAGATGGTGCCAGCCGTGTCGATCATGTCGTCCAGCAGCAAGCAGTCTTTGCCGGCGACCTCGCCGATGATGTTCATGATCTGGGCGACGTTGGGGGCGGGGCGCCGCTTGTCGATGATCGCCAGGCGGCCGCCAAGGCGCTTGGCGTAGGCGCGGGCGCGCTCGACGCCACCGGCGTCGGGGGAGACGATGACCGAGTCGGCGGCCGAGAAGGTCTCGCGCATGTGCTGCAACAGCACCGGCATGGCGAAGAGGTGGTCGAAGGGGATGGCGAAGAAGCCCTGGATCTGGGCGGCGTGCAGGTCGACGGCGAGCACTCGGGTGGTGCCGGCGGCGGTGATCAGGTCGCTGACGAGCTTGGCGGTGATGGGCGTGCGCGGCGCCACTTTTCGGTCTTGACGCGCGTAACCATAATAAGGCAGCACGGCGGTGATGCTCTTCGCCGAGGCGCGCTTGAGCGCGTCGATGATGATCATCATCTCCATCAAATGCTCGTTGGCCGGCGAGCTGGTGGATTGCACCACGAAGACGTCGGCACCGCGCACGTTCTCGCCAATCTCGACGAAAAGCTCGCCATCACTGAACTGCACGCAGCGGATCTGGCCCAGGCGAACGTCCAAAAAGGCACAGATTTCCTGCGCGAGCTTGGGGTTGGAGCTCCCTGAGAAGATTTTAATGCTGGGCTCGCTGCTCATCGTTACAGATGGCCGTTGTGGAGCGATTGGTTGGGGCGCCAGGACTCGAACCTGGGAATGCAGGGATCAAAACCCTGTGCCTTACCAACTTGGCGACGCCCCAGAATGAAGTTCTTACCGTAAGCTGACACGAGAGGCCGCGCTTAGCAACTTGGCACGCCGGGGTCAATCGCCGCAGGCGACGGCCAGAGGCGTGCTCCAGCCGCCGCCCGGGTAAACCTTATTTTTTGTGCTTTTTGCCGTGGGCGGCTTTGGCTTTGTGGGCGGCTTTGGCGGCCGGGGCCGGGGGATACTTGGAGAAGTAAGTGGGCGCGTCGAAGCGCCAGGCGTTGTCAGCCTTGGCGAAGGGCAGATCCTGGCTGGCACTGCCGACCTGCACCATCACCACGGCCATGTCGCCGTCAACCTTGGCGGCGCCGCACATGCCCTCGTGCAGGGCCTGCATCAAGCGCGCTTTGGCGCCCTCCATGCTCAGCGCCGCGGCGCTGGCCGGGGTACTCAGGGAGAGAACTTTGACTTCATCCTTGGCTTTGAGGGCCATGATCAGCTCGCTGCAGACGTCCGCGGGCGGGGGGATCTGTGGCTCGGGCGCCGGCGCCACGGCTACTGGGGCTGCGACCGCCGGGGCTGCGGCTTTTTGGCCCTCCTCGCCCGGCTTGGCGGCAACTTCGGGAGCTTTTTGTCCCTCCTCGGCAGGCTTGGCCTCCTCGGTGGGCTTGGCCTCCTCGGCGGGCTTCTCGGTGCAGCTTCCCAGCCCAAAAGCCAGGGCGCCGGCCCACATCAGGCGGGAGATGGAAGCGGGGGCGGCAAAGCGGGCAATGGTCGTGTTCATGGGCGTTCCTCGTAGGCCTGTGGCGCCCACCGACGATGGCAGGCCTTGGCCTAAAATAGGCTAGCGCGACCGCTTAAGGGGCGCAAAAGATCAGCCGCTCGCTGCTGTAGGCCGCCAGCGGTGTGTCGCAGCCTGCGACGGCCCGCGCCCGAGGCCCGCCGCCCTCACAGGTGCTTAACAGGGCGCAGTCGACCGCGGCGGCGGCCCGCAGCAGCGCCAAACAGCCTGGCGCCTGCCAGGGCGGCGACGGCAGGACGTCGACCGCATCGAGGACCAGAAGGCCGAAGGGAATGCGCTGCAGCACCGCCCGCAGACCATGCCACAGCGGCCGGTCGGCGGGCGGCCGCAGGATCAACGGTGCCTCGACCAAACTCGCCGAGGTGCGCCAGGTGGCGGTCAAATCGACCAGCAGGGCCAGGCGGCCGCGGCTGGCGACGCCGCACAGGGCCCGCCAGGCGAGCTGCGTCTTGCCGCTTTGCGAAGGACCGACTATCTCGGTAAGCCGCCCGATCTGCAGGCCGCCGCCCAGCGGCCCGTCGACGGCGACACAGCCGGTGGGCAGACGGGTCACTGGCGCAGGCGCCTCACCAAAGGCGCGAAGAAGCTCATAGAGATGCATGTTGCTGCCGACATGCAACCAACGTGCCTGAGGAGGCGCGCAGATGTGGTCCCGCAGGAGACGATCGACCAGGTGCGACAAGCGATAAACCTCGTCGACCTGGTCGGCGATTCGGTAAGCCTGCGCAAGGTCGGCCGCAACCACGTCGGCCTCTGCCCCTTCCACCCCGAAAAGAGCCCCTCTTTTTCTGTCCACGGCGAAAAAAACCTCTTTCATTGCTTCGGCTGCCAGGCTGGCGGCGACGCCTTCGCCTTCGTCATGCGCCAGCAGGGCCTCGACTTCCATGGCGCCCTGACGCTGCTGGGACGACGCGTGGGCGTCGAAGTGGAGCCCCTGTCGCCCCATCAGCAGCGCCAGCGCCAGGCCGAGGAGCGCCTTGCCGCGGTCAACGCCTGTGCCCAGCGCTTCTTCTCGCTCGCCCTTTTACACCCCTGCGGGGCGCCGGCGCGTGCGGCGCTGACCGAGCGCGGCGCCCCGGCCGCGCAGGTCAAGGCACGTGCCCTGGGCTACGGTCACACCACCGCGGCGTTTTTGGCCTACCTCAAAAAGGCAGGGCATGAGGCGGCGCAGGCGCAGGCCGCTGGGCTGCTCAACGACGCCGGCGACCGCCTGCTCTTCGAGCGCCGGCTGATCTTCCCCATCTTCGCCTTGGGGGGCACGGTCGTCGGCTTCGGCGGCCGCCGGCTGCAGGACGATGGGCACGGCCCCAAGTACATCAACAGTAAGGAGAGCGCCCTCTTCGCCAAGGGCCGGCTGCTCTACGGCCTACACGAGGCCCACGCCGCCATCCGCAGCCGCCGCCTGGTGACGGTGATGGAGGGATATACCGACGTCCTGACGGCCGCTCGCAGCGGCATCGACACCGCCGTGGCGGTGCTGGGCACCGCCTTTACCCTCGAGCACGCCAAAAGCCTGCAGCGGCTGTGCGACGGCGTGGTGATCTGTTTGGACGCTGACCGCGCCGGCCGCAGCGCCGCCTTCAAGAGCAGCCAGGTCGCCCTGCAGGCGGGCCTCCAGGCCCGCATCGCCGATCTGCCCGCTGGCGAAGACCCCGACAGTTTGGTCCGGCGCAGCGGTCCCGCGGCGTTGCAGCGCTGCCTACAGGCGGCGCGCCCAGCAATGGAATTTTTCTTGGACGCCTGGCTGCCGGCCGCCACCGCCATGGGGATCGAGCAGCGGGCGCAGGCGGCGCGGGCCCTGCAGCCGCTGCTGCAGGCGCTGGGCACCGGGCTCGAGCGCGACCTTTACACCGAACGCATGGCCCAGCGGGTGGGCGTTTCGGTGCCGCAGCTGCAGCGCGCCCTGCAAACGCGGGCGGCGCCCGCCTCCAGGCGATCGCGCGGCGCAGGCCCCGCCGCCGACGGGTCAGACGGCCCCCCGCGTCGACGCACCGACGCGGGCGAGGCGGCAAAAAAAAGAGCGCTGTCGGCGCCGACGGCAGCCGCAGGCGCGCCGACCGCCGCCGTCCAGCCGGCGCCGCCGCATGCTTTCGAGCTCGAGCTATTGAGAGAATTACTGTTATTCCCGTCTTTGCGGGCGCGTTTCGGCGAGATGGCCGATTACGCCGTCAGCGAAACGATGCGCCTGCTGTTAGAGGATCTGGCGAGCTCCTCGGCGCCCTGGCAGGAGGTCCTGCCGCGCTATGTCCGCGCCGGGCCCACCCTTACCAAGCTGTTGCGGGTGCAGCCCAAAGCGGCGATGGAATCGACAAAAAAGCGGCCGGCGGACGATTTAGGTGGTGACGAGGTCGCTTCTGGACATACCTTCTCGGCCGTACTCGCCAGCCTCAAGTGCCATCGCCTCGACGTGGCCCTGCGGGAGCTGGTTCAAGAAATTCGCCAGTGCGAAGCCACGGGCGAGGCAACTGTTCGGTTAATGCGCCGAAAACAAGAACTGACCGCGCGGAAGCGTGCCCTCAAGCAGGATGCCCTGCCGCGGAGCACCGCTTTGCCAACGCCTTTGGCCGCGACCGAAAATGTGCAGGGAGAATGAATGAACAGCTCAGACACCGACCTCCGGGGCGAAATCGCCTCCTCTTCTTCCTCCACTTCCGCTGCGCCTGCCGCTGCGCCTGCCGCTGCGCCTGCCGCCGCGCCGCCCGCTGCCGAGGCCGTAGCCCCCAACGCTGCATTGCTGCCAGCCGTCCAGCTTCTGTTGGGCAAGGCCAAAAAGCGCGGTTTCGTCACCATGGACGAGATCAACGATGCATTGCCGGACGAAGGCTCGACCGGCTACGTCCTCGACGAGGTGCTCTACAGCTTCTACCGCCGTGACATCGAGGTGGTCGACCGCAAAATCCCCACCAAGGGCGCCGCCAAGGCCAAGGCTCGCCGCACCGTCGACGCCGACGCCGGCCGCAGCAGCGACCCGGTACGGGTCTACCTGCGGCGCATGGGCTCGGTGCCGCTGCTCAGCCGTGAGGGGGAGGTGGAGATCGCCAAGCGCATCGAGGCCGGCGAGAAAGAGGTGTTGGCGGTGGTCATCACCTCGCAGATCGCCATGCAAGAGATCATCGACCTCGGCAACAAGCTGCGGCATCAAAAAGTACGGCTGCGTGACGTGGTGCGTGACTTCGACGAGGAGGCGGATGCTGCCGCCGAAGAAGGGCGCACCGAGAAGGTGCTCGCCCTCATCGACACCATCGCCGATCTGCATGCTCAGAGCGCGGCGCTTACCCCCCGCACCGGCAGCCCCAGCAGCGCCGACGCCGCCACCTTGGCGGGCTACCGCACCAAGATGCAGGAGGCCCTCGAGGCCGTCCGCCTGTCCAAAAAGCAGATCGACCGCATCGTTTTACGCCTCAAATCGCTGATCCGCCGGGTGGAAAAGGCCGAAGAGGAGATCTCCGAGCGCCAGCGCGGCCTGCCGGTGACCAGCACCAAGCTGCGCCGCCTGTTGCGCGACGCCAGAAAAGACCCCGAGGGCACCGAGGGGGTCATGCGGGCGCTGGGCGCCACCATGGCCGACCTCGAGGAGCTCGACCGGATTTTCAAAAGCAGCCAAAAGAAGATCCAGCGGGTGCAGGAGGAGGCGCAGGTCCCAGTTGATGCGCTGCGCAACACCTATGCCGCGATCGTCCGCGGTGAGTTCAAGGCGGAACGCGCCAAGGACGAGTTGGTGGAGGCCAACCTGCGCTTGGTGGTGTCGATCGCCAAGAAGTACACCAACCGTGGCCTGCAGTTCTTGGACCTCATCCAGGAGGGCAACATCGGCCTGATGAAGGCGGTGGAGAAGTTCGAGTATCGCCGCGGCTACAAGTTCAGCACCTACGCCACCTGGTGGATCCGCCAAGCGATCACCCGCGCCATTGCCGACCAGGCGCGGACGATCCGCATCCCCGTGCACATGATCGAGACGATCAACAAGCTGATCCGCACCAGCCGCTACCTGCTGCAGGAGCTGGGCCACGAGCCATCGCCCGAGGAGCTGGCGGCCAAGATGGAGCTGGAGGTCGACAAAGTGCGGCGGATCCAGAAGATTGCCAAGGAGCCGGTGTCGCTGGAAACCCCCATCGGCGAAGAAGAAGATTCGCACCTGGGCGACTTCATCGAGGACAAAGGGGCGATTTCGCCTTCCGAGGCGATCATCAACCACAACCTCTCCGAGCAGACTCGTCGCGCCCTGGCGACCCTGACGCCGCGCGAGGAAAAAGTCCTGCGCATGCGTTTTGGCATCGATGAAAAGAGCGACCACACTTTGGAGGAGGTTGGCCAGGACTTCGAGGTCACGCGTGAGAGGATCCGTCAGATCGAAGCCAAGGCGCTGCGAAAGCTGCGTCACCCCTCGCGCTCCAAACGCCTGCGGGCCTTCGTCGAAAGCTAGTGATGACCTCTAGACGGTGGTTGCGCATGTTGCGCCCCGGTGCTAACAGATGAAGCCCCTCTGCGCTGGGGCGGTCGCGTGTTGGGGCCCATAGCTCAGTTGGCAGAGCAGTCGGCTCATAACCGATAGGTCCCAGGTTCGACCCCTGGTGGGCCCACCACTGAAGAAGGAGATTGAAGGGCGTGCGTAAGTACTTGCTGGATCTGTACGAGATTCAAAAAATTGATTTAGAGATCCGCGACTTTCAAAGCGCTTTGGATGCCATTCCCAACACCTTGCGCCAGCTCGAGGGCCGCCTCACTGAGCTCCAGGCCAAGAGCGGTAAGGTGCGCGAGAACAGCGGCACTGCCCTGGCCGAGGCGCAGGCGATGCAGAACTTGGTCGACGAAGAGGGCCGCAAGATCCGCAAGTGGGAGTCGCGCCTCAACGACATCCGCAACCAGCGTGAGTTCCAGGCCCTCAACCGCGAGACCGAAGGGTCGCGGCGCGCCAACCGCGACACCGAAGAGAAGATCCACGAACTGCTCAAGAGCAAAGACGGCATGGACCAAGAGCTGGCCAGCCTGCAGGCGCAGATTGAAGCCTGCCAGGGGCAGTGTCGCGAGGAAGAGGCACGCGTCGCCCAGAGCTCGCAGGGCGTCACCGGCACCCTCGAGGGCCACCGCGAGCGCCGCGCCAAGCTCATCCCCAACGTTCCGGCAGCCCTCTACCGCAAGTACGCCGCCATCGCCGCACGCCGCCTGGGCCTCGGCCTGGCGCAGGTGGTGGCTGGCTGCTGCCAGGGCTGCAACATCAAGCTGCCACCGCAGCTCTACAACATCCTCCAGCGCGGCGACACCATCGAGCAGTGCCCCAGCTGTCACCGCCTGGTCTTCTGGGCTCAGGCCGTCGCCGAAGGCGCTGCGGACGCGGACGTCCAATCCGCCACGGCGTGAGCGCCGAGCTGTCTCTGGCGTCGAGCCCGCAGGTGGTCGTCTTTACCGACGGCGCCTGCCGCGGCA
>JBBSTS010000067.1:0-6969 GCA_038235675.1 Myxococcota bacterium
CAGCATGCAACGGGCGACGCGCCTGTTGGGCAGCGACGACTTGACCTACCTCATAGACCACTACCAAACCTCCTCCTGGGGCTTCGCCTCTAAAAACTTCTACGCCGAGTTTTTGGCCGCCCGCCGCATCTTGCAGTCCCCGGCGCCGAGCCGCCGGCCGTCGCACCGACGCCGATGAGCCGCCGCCGCCTGGCGGGCACGCTGGCGACGCTCCTGCTGGCGACCTTCGCTGGCGGCGCGTCCTTCTTCGCTTGGGCGGTGGCCGATCTACCCGCCTGGCAGAGTTTCGCCGACTACGCGCCGATGCAGCGCAGCCAGGTTTTCGCCGCCGATGGCGCGCCGGTGGGAGAGTATTTCATCGAGCGGCGCACGGTGGTGCCCTTCGACGACCTCCCCCCGCACGTGGTGCACGCCTTTTTGGCCGCCGAGGACGCCGGCTTTTACCACCACGAGGGCATCGACTACTGGGGGATCGTGCGCGCCCTGGTCAAAAACATGCGGCCCGGTGCCCACCTGCAGGGCGCCAGCACGATCACCCAGCAGACGGTTAAAACCTTGGTGCTGGGGCCGCAGCGCAGCTACCTGCGCAAGCTACGGGAGGCGTACCTGGCCCGACAGATGGAGCAGGTGCTGCAGAAAAACGACATCCTCGCCCTCTACCTCAACCAGATCTACTTCGGCAGCGGCGCCATGGGGGTCGAGGTGGCGGCGCAAACTTATTTCGGCCGCTCGGTGCGCGAGCTCGATTTGGGCGAGGCCGCCCTGCTCGCGGCGATCCCCAAAAACCCTGGACGTTACACCCTGCGCGCCGATCCGCAGGCCGCCAAGCTGCGCCAGGCCTATGTCCTCGATCAGATGCAGGCACACGGCTGGGCGACGGCCGCGGCGGTGGCGCAGCATAAGGCCAAAGCCCCGCCGCTGCCGCCTCCCCCGCCGCCCACCTTCGGCATGGCGCCCTACTACCTCGAGCACGTCCGTCGCCTGTTGGTCGAGCGCCTCGGCGAGCGCCTGCTGCTGCAGGGGGGGCTGCGGATCCGCCTGGCGATGGACAGCCGCCTGCAGCAGGCGGCCCAGATCGCCCTGCGCCAAAGCCTCGAGGAGGTGGCCATGCGGCTGGGCGATTGGCGGCCGGCCGGCCAGCTGGCACCGGCGACGCTGGCGCGGCTGCGCCAGCAGCACCGCGGCAACGCCCAGACGCCGTCGCTCGACGAGGCGCGCATCTGGAACCTGCTGCCGGGCGACGACGATGCGCCGGCAGCCTGGCAGCGTCGCCTCGGCAGTCTGCGCCTGCAGACCTTCGCCCGCCCTTTTGCGGCACTGCTGCCACCGGCCAAAGCCGGCGGGCCCTGGCGCGCAGATCTGGGCGGCCAAATCGCGGCGCTGCCCGCCGCCGACGTCGCCTGGGCGGCCCACGGCGGCCGCCTACCCTTCGCCGCCGGCGACGTGGCCCAGGTTGAGGTGCGCCGCCTGGCGCGCGGCAAGCAGCCGGCGCAGGTGCATCTGCTTCCCAGCCTGCAGGTGCAGGGGGCGCTGGTGGCGCTGACGCCCGGCACGCGCCGGGCGGTGGCGATGGTCGGCGGCCTGCCGGCGGAGTCCGGCGGCTCCAACCGCGCCACCCAGGCCTGGCGCCAGCCCGGCTCGGTTTTGAAGCCGGTGCTCTACGCCGCCGCCCTACAGGCCCGCCTGATCACCCCGGCAAGCCTGTGCAACGACGCGCCACTGTCGATCGTCGATCCGTGGACGGGCCGCAGCTGGCGACCGGAAAACTACGAGAGCGGCCGCTACGACGGCAACATGACCTACCGCCAGGCACTGGCGCGCTCGAAAAACGTCTGCTCGGTGCGGCTGATCCAGCGGCTGGGGGTGCAGCCGGTCATCGACATGGCGCACGCCCTGGGGATAGCCGAGCGCCTGCCCAACTCGCTGACCCTCGCCTTGGGGACCGGCGAGACCACGGTGTTGGAGATGTGTCAGGCCTACGCCACCCTGGCCGCCGGCGGCCAGGTGCGCCCGGTGCAGTGGGTAGAGTCGGTGCATGCCAACGACGGCCGCCTGCTTTTTGCCGCCGGATCCGACCTGCCGCCGCAGACGGCGCTGGCGCGCGCGGTGGCCTACGTCCTCACCCACATGCTCGAGGGGGTGGTGCAGGACGGCACCGGCGCACGGGCCAAACAGCTGGGGCGGCCGCTGGCGGGCAAGACCGGCACCTCGCAACAATCGCGCGACCTGTGGTTCGGCGGCTACGCGCCGCAATTGGCGGCCGTGGTGTGGATGGGCCGGGACGACAACGGCTCGGTCGGACGGCTCACCGGCGCCAGCGGCGCCCTGCCGGCCTGGATCCGCTTCATGGGCATGGCGCTGGCCAACGAGGCGCCGCAGGCGTTCATCCGCCCACCGGGCGTCCGCAGCCTGCGCATCGACCCACAAAGTGGCCTGCCCAGCGATGGCCCCTTGGGCCTCGTCGAGGATTTCGTCGCGGGCACCGAGCCCAACGCCGCCGCGCAGCCAGGCAGCGCTTACTTACAAGATTGAGCTGCCCACGTCGGCTTTGGGGGCGACGGGCGGCGCCGCGCAGGGGCGCAGGTATTGTGGCAGCACCGTGGCGACCTCCCGCGCACCCTTTGGGCCGGCGAGCAGCGCCGGCAAGCCCAGCCACAGCGCCGCCTCGCCAAAGGGCTCAGCGGCACAGGCCTGCCAGTCCGGCGCCTGCACCAGCGCGGGCACATCGCCGCAGGTGTAGCGCGCTCCGAGGGTGTCGGCCGGCACCTGCGGCCAAGCGGGCGCTTCCGTCGCGCGCCGGCAGTCCGGCAAAAGGGCCTCCTGCTGCAGGCTACCATCGGGCCCTGGCCGATGCAGGTAGAGGCCCACATAGGCCTCGCCCTGGCGGGCATCCCAGGCGACGCGCACCGCACAGGCTCGTCGCGGTGCGTGGCTCATCGCCAGCGAGTAGGCAAGCAGCGCCGGGCTCGAGACCCCCAGCAGACGGGCGCCGCTCCCCAAGGCGAGTCCCTGCGCCGTCGCCAGGCCTACCCGCAGGCCCGTAAAAGAGCCGGGTCCGTGACCGACGACGATGGCGACGAGGGTCCGCAGCGACACCTGCGCGGCCGCGGCCAGCTCGGCGAGGTTCTCGACCACCTGCTCGGAGGGCCGGGTGGCCGAAGGCAGCTGACGGGCGTAGAGGGCGACGGCCCCCGGCACCGCCAAACAAAGGCTCGCCCTTGGAGTGGCGCAGTCGAGGCCCAGCAGCGGGCCACCGAGGCGCGCCGCCGCCTGCAGCAGCAGCTTACTGAAGGATGTAGCGCCAGGCATCATGGCCGAGGGTGAATAGCATGAGGCTCAACAGCAGCACCAGCCCCACCGTCTGGGCCAAAAGGCGCAGGCGCGGCGACGGCGGCCGGCCGGTGATTGCCTCCAAAAAGAAGAAAGAGAGGTGGCCACCGTCGAGCACCGGCACCGGCAGCAGGTTGACCAGGCCGACGTTGACGCTGATCACCGCGAGGGTCTGCAGGTAGAACGCGAGGCCCAGATGGGCGCTGCGCTCTGCGACCACGAAGAGCATGATTGGTCCGCCCATGGTGCTCAGCGGCAGGCTGCCGCGCACCAGGCGCAAGAGGCCGCGGGCGATCAGCTGGGCGTCGTCGGCGACCCGCGCCAACGCCTCGGAGGCGGCCTGGCGAGTGCCGGTGGTGCGCGGACGGGTGTAGCTCACCAGTAGGTCGCCGGCGTTGCGGGCGCCAAAGCGCAGCTGCGGCGGCGCATCGGCCAGTGCCTCCCGATCAGCGAGCACCACCCGCGGCAGCGACAGAGCCAACACTTTGTCGCCCCGCTGCACCGACAGCGTCAGGCGCCGGTCGGCCGCCAAAGCCAAAGGTGCCAGGTCTACCTCCCAGACGTGGATGGCGCGCGTCGTCTGCGTCCCTTGGGGATCTTCCTCCTGCAGCGCCAGCAGCCGGTCGCCCAGGCGCAAATCGGCCCGCAGCGCCGCGCCGCCCGCCTCCAGCTCGGCCACCACCGTGTCCTGGCTCACCAGGCCGGTGTAGGCCTGCGGCAGATCGGCGGCCGACTCCAGATCATGGCGCAGCCCGGCGGGCCACGCCGCGGGCTGCAGCTCAACCGAGCGCATCCTCTGATTGCCATCCTGCAGCTGCAGCGGCAGGCGCGCGTCACGCCAGGCGGCTAAGCGTTGGCGCAGTACGTGCCAGCTGTCCACCGGCTGCGTCCCCACCGCGACGACCGTGTCGCCGCTGTGGACCCCCGCCCGTGCGGCCGGCGAAGTTGGGTCCACCACCGCCACCACTGGGCGCAGGTACTGCATCGAGACGCCCACCATGCCGCGCGTCTGCAGCTCGCCGAAGGGCCCCGGCTCGCTGCGGCTGCCGGTTTGGACCACCGTTTGCAGCCGCTGCACCTCGCCGGCGACGACACGCTCGTAGGTCACCGGCATCGCCTGATGCGGGCGCTTGGCCACTGCCTCACGCAGCGTCACCCAGTCCTCGACTGAACTGCCGGCCACCGCGACGATGCGATCGCCGGGCTGCAGGCCGGCGAGCGCCGCCGGCTCGCCGGGGTTGACCAGCCCGAGGCGGCTGTCGGGCACCGCGTGGGTGCCGACCCCCAAACCGGCGTAGACGAAAAAAGCGAGCAGTAGGTTGGCCGCGGGGCCAGCCAACACGATGGCGGTGCGCTGCCAAACCGGCTTGTGGGAGAAGGCCCACGGCCGCAGCTCAGGCGCCACCTCGACCTCGCTGGCGTCGCCCAGCATCTTGACGTAGCCCCCCAGCGGCAGCAGGCACAGCTGATAGACCGTGTCGCCGTGGGTGTGGTGCAACAGGGTGGGGCCGAAGCCGATGGAAAAGCGGGTGACTTGAACACGGCAGAGCTTGGCGACGACGAAATGGCCAAGCTCGTGGAAGACCACGATGACGCTGACCATCAGCAAAAAATAAGGCAGGTTGCTCAGCAGGTAGGCGAGCTGCGTGCCGAGCACGCTGGCCAGCGCCTGTTGCCAGACCGGAAGGGTCACGGCTCCTGCAGCCAAGGGGCGAGCAGGGACATCGTCCCGGCAGCGAACAAAATGCCGTCAAAGCGGTCGAAGACGCCGCCGTGGCCGGGGATCAGGCGCGAGCTGTCCTTGGCGCCGACGCTGCGCTTGAGCATGGATTCACATAGGTCGCCCACCAATCCAGAGATAGCACAGGCGGCGCCCAAAAGCGCACCGCGTGCAGGGGAGAACGCCTGCGGCAAAAGCGCCCCCAGCCCGGCGCCGCTGGCGGCCGCGCCGAGCAGCCCCCCGAGCGCACCTTCCCGCGTCTTCGAAGGAGAGATCGCTGCATACAGAGGCGTGCGGCCCGCCACGCGGCCGGCGGCGTAGGCCGCCGTATCGCTCGCCCAGGTGGCCAGCAAGGTCAGAAGGGCCAGGCCCAAACCGGTGCCTGGCAGGCCGCGCAGCACCGCCAGCTGCGGCAGCAGGCTGCCACACCACACGGTGCCCAAGAGGCACAGCCCCACCTGCTGCGGCGCCTGCGCCAGCGGTGCCGGCCGCCATAAAACGGCGGCCATGGCGACGAAAAAACACAGCCGTGGCAGCTGCGCCACCGTCGCGGGCGGCAGGGCCCCGAGCTGCGCGAGCGCCACCAGGCATGTCAGCCCCATGAGGCTGCTACGCAGCCCCAACGACGCCGAGGCGAAAACCAGGCCGGCGTACTCGTAAGCAAGCAGCAAGCACAAGGCGACGCAGACCACCTGCAGCGGCAGGCCGCCGGCCCAGATGGCCCACAGCAGCGCCGGGGTGAACACCAGCGCCGCCAAGATGCGGGTCCCCAGCACCGCCTACAGCCCTTCGGCGCGGAGCTGCGGGCCGCCAAAGCGGCGCTCGCGCTGTGCAAAGTCCTGTAGCGCGGTGGCGAAATGGTCGCGCTGAAACTCTGGCCAGCGCGCGGGGGTGAAGTGCATCTCGGCGTAGGCCAGCTGCCACAACAAAAAGTTGCTGATCCGCTGCTCGCCCGAGGTGCGGATCAGCAGGTCGGGATCGGGCATGCCGGCGGTGTGTAAATGCGCCTGCACCACCGCCTCGTCGATGTCGCCCGCCTGGATCTGCTGGTCCTGCGCCGCCTGGGCGATGCGCTGAACCGCCGCCACCAGCTCCTCGCGACCGCCGTAGTCGACCGCCAGGCAGAGGGTCATTTCGTTGTTCTTCGCGGTCTGGTTGCTCAGGTTAAGCAGAGCAGCCCGAGTGCTGTCAGGCAGCCGCGCCACCGCGCCGATGGTCACCAGGCGGATGCCATTCTCCATCAGCGTCGCGCGCTCTTTTTCGCAGTAGTCCTCCAAAAGGGCCATCAAACCCACCACCTCGGCGGCGGGGCGGCGCCAATTTTGGCGCGAAAAAGAGTAGAGCGTCAGGTGGGCGATGCCCAGCTCGCGCGCAAAGGTCGTGATGTCGCGCACCACGCGCGCGCCACGGCGGTGGCCCTCGAGGCGGTCCAAGCCGCGCTCCTTGGCCCATCGCCCGTTGCCATCCATGATGATTGCAACGTGCCGGGGGCGTCGCGACCGTTCGGGCAATTCCACGTCGCGCCTGTCCCACCCTCTCATCAGATCTCGATGATTTCTTTTTCTTTTTGCGCCAAGGCAGCTTCGACCTTGGCGACGCCGCGGTTGATCGCCTCCTGCACCTGCTCCAGCGCTTTTTTCAGCTCGTCCTGGGTGATCTCCTTGCTCTTCTCGGCATCCTTGAGCATCTCGTTGGCGTCACGGCGATGGTTGCGCAGGCCAATCTTGGCGTCCTCGCCGCGGTTTTTCGCCTGCTTGACCAGGTCGCGACGGCGCTCCTCGGTCAGCGGTGGGATCGGCAGGCGGATGATGTTGCCGTCGTTTTGCGGCATGATCCCCAGGTCGCTGGCCATCAGGGCCTTCTCGATGTCGCTGATGAGGCTGCGGTCGAAGGGCTTGATGGTCAGCATGCGCGCATCC
>JBBSTS010000068.1:0-6889 GCA_038235675.1 Myxococcota bacterium
GGGAAAGCGCCCTCTTTGCCGGAGAGGCTGACCAGCGCCAGCTTCTCCGCCACCTTCTTGGCGATCGCCGCCGCCGACAGGCGGGTGTGCTCGCGCAGCGGGAAGGCGACGTTGTCGCCGACGCTGAGCGAGTCGAACAGCGCCGCCTGTTGAAAGACCATGCCAAATTTGCGCCGCAGCTTGAGCAGCTCCTGGTGTGACAGCTCGCTGAGGGACTGGCCCTCAACCCGCACGCAGCCCGAATCGGGCATCATCAGGCCGATGAGGTGCTTCATCAGCACCGACTTGCCAGAGCCGGACAGCCCAAAGATCACCCGGGTGGTGCCGCGCCGGATGGTGAAGTCGATGTCGTGCAGCACGCGGGTGGTGCCGAAGCTCTTGCTGAGGTTCTCGATGCGGATCATTTGGCGAGGGTCTGCAGCAGCAGGGAGGTGAGAACGTAATCGAGCACGAAGATGGCCACCGAGCCGATGACCACCGTCTGGGTCGTGGCGATGCCGACGCCGCGGGCGCCGCCCTGGGCGTTGAAGCCTTTGTAGCAGCCGACCACGGCGATGACGACGCCGAAGGCTGCCCCCTTGATGAGGCCGTGGTAGAAGTCGACGGGGTCGAGGTACCACTGGATGCGCGCCAAAAAAGAGCCCTCGTCGATGTGCAGCCACAGCACCGCCACGGCGTAGGAGCCCAGGCTCGCCACCAAGTCGAAGACCACCACCAGGCAGGGGAGCATCAGGGCGCAGCTGAGCATCCGCGGCACGATGAGGTAGTTCATCGGCTCCACCGCCATCACCTCGAGGGCGTCGATCTGCTCGGAGACGCGCATGGTGCCCAGCTCGGTGGCGATGGCGCTGCCTACCCTACCGGTGACCATCAACGACGCGAGCACCGGCGAGAGCTCGCGGGCGACGGCGATGAGGACGGTGGAGCCGACCATGCTCTCCATCCCCACCTGCTCCAGGGCGTTGACCGACTGCAGGGTGAAGACCGCGCCGGTGAACAGGCCGGTGAGCATGACGATGAACAACGAGCCGAAGCCGACGAACTCCATCTGCTGCAGCAGCAGCCCGACGCGGTAGGGGCGGCGGCCGCAGGCGACGCAGGCACGGCCGAAAAACATCAGCATCGCCCCGAGCTCGGTGATCGCTGCGATCGCGGCGTTGCCGGCGGCGGTAAGGGGGGTGACCAGGGGCCGCAGCACCGGGCTCATGCGGCCCCGTCGACGGCCTGCCGTGCCACCCGTGCAGCGATGCCGCAGACGATTTCCCAGCTGATGGTATGGGCCCAATCTGCCAGCTCTTCGGCGGCGAGGGTTTGGTTGCCTTGGCTGCCGAGCAAAACGACGGGGTCGCCAAGCTCGACGTTTTTGAGCGAGGTGACGTCGAGCATGCACATGTCCATGCAGACCGTTCCCACCACCGGCACCCGCGCACCGTGTAAAAGCATGGCTGCGCGGCCGCTAAAGTCGCGCCGGTAGCCGTCGGCGTAGCCCATCGGTACCGTGGCGATGCGCGTTGGGCCCCCTGCGGGGGTCCGATAGGTGCAGCCGTAACTCACCGGGCTGCCCGGCGGCAAGTCCCGCAACGCGACGACGGCGCTGTGCAGCGCCAGCACCGGCCGCAGATCGGCGGTGTGGTGGCCGCGCAGCGGCTGCATGCCGTAGAGCAACAGGCCGCAGCGCACGAAGGCTTGCGGCGTCCTAGGCCCCACCACCGCCGCACGGCAGGTGCCGGCGCTGTTGGCCAGGTGCAAAGTGGTGGGCGCCAAACCGTGGCTGTGCAGGCGGCCGCAGAGGGCGGCGAAGGCGGCGCCCTGCTGCTCGGTGAAAGGATCCTCGGGGAGGTCGGCCACCGCCAGGTGGCTCATCAGGCCGTCGACCTGCAGATGCGGCTGCCACTGCGGCATGGCCGCGAGCAGCGCCTCCAGCGCCGCGTCGCCAAACCCCAGGCGCGCCATCCCGGTGTCCAGCTCCAGGTGCACCCGCAGGCGCAGGCCGCGGCTGCGACAGGCCGCCACCAGCGCATCTGCCTGCGCCAGGTTGCCGAGCACCGGCACCAGCTGGTGCTTGACGATGGCGTCGAAGCATCCCGTGAGGGTGCTGCCCCAGACCCAGATGGGCCGGGTGATCCCCAGGGCCCGCAGGGCGACGGCCTCGTCGACGAAGGCGACGCCGAAGGCCTCGACGCCCGCGGCCTGCAGGGCGGGGGCGACTTCGCCGAGGCCGTGGCCGTAGGCGTTGGCCTTGACCACCGCGCACAGCCGCCGGCCGCGGGCGTGCCGCCGGGCGACGCCGACGTTGTGGCGCAGCGCCGCCAGGTCGATGAGGGCGCGGGTTGGCCGACAGCGGGCCACGGGGGCATCGATCACGCCGTCAACGGCGGCGCGTAGGCGGTGTGGGAGCTGCCGACTTGATGGATCATCATGACGTTGGTGGAGCCGGTGGGGGCGTTGGGGTGCCCGACCAAGAGCACCAGCACGTCGCCGCTGCGACAGAGCCCACGTCCGACCATAAAGGCGTCCACCTGCTGGACGCGGGCGTGCATGGCGCCGTCGCCGGCGGCTTCTTTATTGGCCGCGGCGCTCGTCGGCTGCACCAAGTAGGGGCTGACGTTGCAGGCCAAACACAGCTGGTTGCGCACCGCCGCGGTGCGCGCCATGGCGACGATGGGCACTGCCGGGCGCAGCCGTGCCGCCAAGAGCGCCATCCGGCCGCTGTCGGTCAGCACGACGATGGCGCGCGCCTGCAGCAGGCGCGCGACCTCGCAGCCGGCGAAGGCGACCGCGTCGGGAATGTGCGCCAGCGGCAGGCTGCCGGCCCAGAGGTCGGCCGGCACGGTTCCCGCCGGACGCAGCAGGGAGGGGTCGGCGTGCTCGACGGCGTCGATGATCTCCACCATGGTGGAGACGGTCTGCACCGGGTAGTCGCCGGCGGCGGTCTCCTGCGACAGCATCACCGCGTCGCTGCCGTCGAGCACTGCGTTGGCCACGTCGGAGGCCTCGGCGCGGGTGGGCCGGGGGTTGCGGGTCATCGAGTCGAGCATCTGGGTGGCGGTGATCACCGGCTTGCACTGACGGTTGGCCGCAAAGATGATGCGTTTCTGCGCCATCGGCACGTCGGCGGTGGACAGCTCGACTCCCAAGTCGCCGCGCGCCACCATCACCCCCCAGCTGGCGGCGACGATCTCGTCGAGGTGGTCGAGGGCCTGCGGCTTTTCGATCTTGGCGACGATGGGCAGCTCGGCGCCGACCGTCGCCAACAGATCTTTGAGCTCCTGGATGTCGGCGGCGCGGCGGACGAAGGACAGGGCGATGAGGTCGACCTTCTGGGCGGCGGCGAAGAGGGCGTCGTCACGGTCTTTGGCGCTCAGGGCCGGCGCCGAGACCTGGCTCTCGGGCAGGTTGATCCCTTTGCGCTGGGCGATGACGCCGGCGTGCAGGGCGCGACAGACCACCTTGCCCGGCGAGACCTCGACCACCTCGCAGGCCAGCGTGCCGTCGTTGATCAGCAGCGGCTGGCCGGGCTTTACGTCGCGGTCGAGGTAGGGGTAGTCGGCGGGCAGCTCGCCTTCTTGCGCCGGTCGACCGACGGCGAAGGTGACCTGCTCGTCCGCCTGCAGCGCCAGCGGCGGATGCTCGAAGCGGCCGACGCGGATCTTGGGCCCCTGCAGATCGAGCAAGATCCCCACCGGCAGCTGCAGCACCTCGGAGAGCTCGCGCACCTTGGCGATGTTGGCGGCGTGGGTTGCCTGGTCGCCGTGCGAGGCGTTGATGCGCACGACGTTGACGCCGGCACGCAAAAGCTTTTCCAACGTCGCGCGGTCGTCGCAGGCGGGGCCGAGGGTGGCAACGATCTTGGTGCGCCGAGGGCGCGGCAGGGCTGCAGTCATGGTGTCTCCAGAAAAGGGGTCAGCAGGAGGCGCCAGCAGGCGCCAACAGAAAGACGGTGCGGGCTCCAGCGCGGCGGCAGGCCAAGGCCGCCGCGGCGCCGGTGGCCCCCGAGGTGATGACGTCGTCCACCAAGGCGACGCAGGCGGGCAGCGGCAGCCGTGCCGCGAAGGCGTCGGCGACGTTTTGTTGCCGCAGCTTGGCCGGCAGGCTGCTCTGCGCCGGGGTATCGCGGCTACGGCGCAGGGCGTGGCGCAGCGGCAGATGCAGTCGCCGTGCCAGCACCCGGGCAATGGCGGCGCTGGGGTTGTAGCCGCGCTGAGCAAAGCGCCTGGCTCCCAGCGGCAGCGGCACGATGCAGGCGTTTTGCGGCAGCATGGCCCGCACCTGCGGGTCGGCGGCGAGCAGCTCGCCCAGGGCGGTGCACAGCTCCTCGCGGTGGGCAAACTTGGCGGCGCGCACCAGCGCCCGCAGGGCGCCGACGTAGCGCCAGCTGGCGTGGGCGGCGTCGCAGCCCGGGACCTGCGGACTGGCGGCGGGCTTGAGGGTGGAGGTGCACAGGGGGCAGAGGGCAAACGCTGGGCGGCGTGCTTGCGGCGCCGCACAGCCGCCGCAGGCCGGCGGAAAAAGCAGCAGCCCCAGCGGCGCCAGTGCCGCCGCGTGGACCCGGTGCAGCCACGCCCACGCCATCAGGACTCGCCGTGGGCGGCGCGCAGGCGCTGCTCGAGCGCGGCGATGGCGAGGTCGACCTCCCGCCAGGCCGGTGCGCCGCCATGCAGGGCAAGGGCGTCGCGCAGCCCCTGGCGCAGGCCCTGATCATGCAGCTCGACCAGGTTTTCGCGCCCGTCGAAAGCGAGGCGGTGTAGGGCGCCGACGACGGCCAGGGCCCCCGTTGGCGCCGGCGACGGCAGCAGCCGCCGGAGCGAGGCGAGGTCCGAGCGGTCCCCTTGGTGCCCGAGGGTGGTGGCGGCGCGCTCCTGGGCCCCCAGCGGCAGGGTCTGCAGGGTTTTGCGCCAACATGGCAGCTGCTTGCCGCAGGCTTTGGCTGCCGCCAGGCGCTGGCGGCCCAGCAGCGCGGCCCGCGGAGAAGCCTTGGCGTCGGCCCCCAACAGGCGGTCGTAGGCGTCGGCAACCTCGGCGTCGCCCAGGCGCGACAGGGCGACGAGCAGCGCGGTGCGTTTGGGACCGGCAGCGTGCGGCAGCGCCGCGAGCAGGGCGCGCTGGCAGGCGGGGGTGGGGCCGAGGTGGCTTAGCGCCAGGGCGGCGGCGGCACCGAAGGCGTCCCAGTCGGCCAGCCGCACGGCGATGGGTTTTTTGCCGCCCCGCTGCCCTTTTGCTTCCGGCGCCCGCGGCGGCGCCGGCGGCGGCTCCAGAAGCTGCAGCAGTGCCGGCCGTCCAACGTCGCCGAGCTCGCCCATGCCGGCACAGAGCGACAGGATGCTGGCGCGCAGGCTGGCGGGGGGCGCGCTGCTGCCGGGCCATTGGGCGAAGCGGCGGCTCAACGTTTCGACGGCGTCGGCGATGGACTTGGCGTAAGGCTCGGCACGCAAAAAGAAGACGACCGCCGCGGTACGCTGTTCCACCAGGCCCACCGCCAGGGGCTGGCCATGCGCGTCGTGCAGCGCCTCGACGGCAGGATTCTGATGCTTGAAGGTCTCCATCAGCTGCGGCAGGCAACTGCGGCCGACTTTTTGCAGTGCGACGGTGGCCGCGGCGGCGTAGGGCTCGAAGAACAGCGATTTGAGCAGCAGGGGCACGGCGGGCGTCGCCCGCAGCTCGCCCAGTGCCTGCAGGGCGGCCAACACCTGCGCCGGCTGGCTGTGGTCCTGCGCCACCTGAATGAGCTGCGGCGCTGCGGCGTGGACGCGCAGGGCGCCGACGGCCTCGATGGCCGCCAAGCGGCTGCGCGGCGCAGGATTTCGCAGCAGCCGCACCAGCGGGTCGAAGGCGGCGGCGCCGGCTTTGAGCGGCGCCATCGCCGCGGCGATCTCGGCGTTGAGCTGCACCGCCTGGTCGCCGGCACGCGTGCCGGCCTGCGCCTGCACCTGCAGGTGGGCCAGCAGATCAGGCACCGCGGCTTGCCAGCCCAGCTGGCGCAGGCTGCGCACCGCATCGACCTGCCAGGGCCCGGGCTCGGCGAGGTAGTGCAGCAGCAGCGGGGCGCTCTGGGCGGCATCCTGTAGGGTCCCCAGGCGCTGCAAGGCAACGCTGCGCAGGCTGGGGACGGCGGCCCGCTCGGCCCAGTAGGCGGCGGTGCGCGGATCGTCGTGCCGGGTGCAGCCACCGGCGACGACGAGCAAGCTCAGACAGAGCCAGGCGCCGCCGGCGATGCGGCGGCGTGAGGGCAAGGACAAGGGGCTCACGCGTCGAACTGTAGGCTGGAAGATCTGCCAAGATCAATTGACCACGCCAGCGCGGGAGCGCCGCCCAGGCCAGCCGAAAGCGTTCTGGAGGCTGACGAGGTGCAGCGTCGACGATGGCGAGGGCCCATGTCGAGCTCGACGCCAAGAGGCTTGGAATGGCGCCGTTTCTGTGGCTCGATGTCGACAATTCAGCGAAGTTTGATGCCTTGACAGGCACCAGATTACCTCATAGCTAAGAGTTTCGAAGAATCAGGAGATAATGCAATGCAAAAAATAGTGAAGGAGGTACTCCTGATCGGGGTAATGTTGTTCCTGTCAACCCGTGCGGGGGCTGCAGGCGACGATTACGTAAATCTTGATGACCCCGCAGAAGTCAAACGGTGGACCCAGGCGCTACGGGCCCATTGCGATCCAAAAGATGCCGTGATGCGTTCGGCACTGGAAAAAAGCTGCTGTCAAATCAAGGAATCGATGCTTGGCTACATACGGCAAATTTCAACATGTGACCACCTTAAAGTCTCAGATGTGGGCAGGGAGAAAGCACGAAAGCTAGGCCTCAAAACTAGCAAATTTAGCGCGACAGACATTAAGCAGGCGGTACTCTGGGCCGCTATTTTCAACCACGATCGGTGCATTCTTGCCGA
>JBBSTS010000069.1:0-6883 GCA_038235675.1 Myxococcota bacterium
ACCAGATGGTCGGGGCGCTGTATGACCGGCAGGAGGCCTCGCTGCAGCTGCTCAAGCGATTGCTCGAGGACCCGCAGCTGGCCCAGCGCGACGTGGGCCAACTGATCGTCGCGCTCTTCGAGCACTTCGCCGAGCCCAAGTTGATGCAGCCCACCTTCATCACCGACTTTCCCGCGGCGGTGTCGCCGCTGTCGCGCCGTCAGGACGCCGATCCATTCTTCGTCGACCGCTTCGAGCTCTACGTCGCTGGCCGCGAGCTGGCCAACGCGTTCTCCGAGCTGAACGATCCGGTCGACCAACAGGCGCGCTTCGACGCCCAGCTGGCGCAGCGCGCCGCGGGCGACGACGAGGCGCATGCCGTCGACGCCGACTACGTCCGCGCCCTGGAGCACGGCATGCCGCCCACGGCCGGCTGCGGCATCGGCATCGACCGCCTGGTGATGTTGTTGACTGGTTCCGCCTCCATTCGCGACGTCATCCTGTTTCCGGTGCTGCGGCCCGAGCGGTGACCTGGCTGCTCGGCGCCCTGGGCCTCACCGCGGCGCTCGACCGACTGGGCCGCGGCGCCGGCTGGCGCCAGGCGGGCCTGCAGCTTATGGGGCTGATCCTCGCGCAGGGCGCTTTTTGGCGCGCTTGGGAGGCGACGCTGCCGGGCGCCTGGGGGCGCCCCCTGGCACTCTTGGGCATGGGGATGCTGAGCCTGCTCGGCGGCGGCGCGAGCGCGCGGCATGGCGCCCGGCTGCCGTTGGGCGACCTCGGACGCTTCGGCGGCCTGGCGGCGCTGGGCAGCTGGTTGAGTTGGGGCCTCGGCGGGCCCGTCGGCGTCGACCCCGAGGCCTGGCTGACCCACCTGTTGCTGGCGCCGCTGGGCCTGTTGGCCACGGCCTTGTTGGGCGCCACCGGTGGTTTTTTGTTGTGGGGCAGCGGTCACCTCGACGCGCATCTCGCCACCGAGTGGTGGGTTGGGCGGCGCTTTTTGCTTGCCCGCACCTCGGCGGTGCTCTCCACCGTCACCGGCATCTCGATGGCGGGGGTGGCGCTGGGGGTCTGGCTGGTGCTGCTGACCCTGGGGATCTTGGGAGGCTTCGAGCACGACCTGCAGAACAAAATCATCGGCGCCAGCGCGCACGTGCAGCTGCAGATGCCCGACCAGTCGCCCTTCGTCGTCTCGCCACAGCTCGAGGCGCAGCTTGGCGCGCTGCGGGCACGGCCGGAGCTGCAGCTGCGCGCCGACGCCCGGCTGTTGGCCAGCGAGGTGGCCATCGCCAGCACCAGCCAGTACACCGCGGCGCAGATTTTTGGGGTGGACATGGCGACGGCGCCGCAGGTGATCGAGGTGCTCGGTGAGCTGCCCGCGTCGGTGCGCCAGGCGCTGGCCGACGACGCGCAGGCCCTCCCAACCCATCCGCCGTTGGTCCTGGGCCTGGAGATGGCCCGCAGCCTCAACGTCGAGGTGGGCGACCGGGTGCGCCTCGTCTCGCCCATTCTCGAGGTGCTCTCGCCGCTGGGGCCGACCCCCAAGACCCGGCCTTTTCGGGTGGCCGGCATCTTCTCCACCCACATGTACGAGTACGACGCCCACCACGCCTTCGTCAGCCTCGCCGCAGCGCGGCGGTTTTTGGAGCTGCAGCCGACGCAGATCAGCACCATCGGCCTGCAGTGCCGCGATCCACAGGGCGCCGCGGATGTCGGCCGTGCCTGGGCGCGCCTGCAGGCCGGCGCCGAAGTGCCCAGCCCCCTGCGGTTGTTGGACTGGCGCGAGCGCAATCAGACGCTGTTCGCCGCCCTGCAGCTGGAGCACCGGGTGGCGTTCGTGGTGCTGATCTTCATCGTCCTGGTGGCCAGCTTCTCCATCGTCAACACCCTCACATTGTCGGTGCTCGAGCGCCGGCGCGACATCGCCATTCTCAAGGCGATGGGGGCGAGCGACGTCAGCGTGGTGAAGATCTTCGTCCTTCAGGGGCTGCTCATCGGCGGGGTGGGGACGCTCTTCGGCGGCCTCTTGGGGGTCGCAAGCCTCACCTGGCTGCAGCGGGTGGGCTTTGCCATCCCGGGAGATTTCTACTACATCGACTCGCTGCCCGTGCGCCTCGACGGCGTCCAGATCGTCGGGGTGCTGCTGGCGGCGTGGGCGATGGTTTGGATCTTTGCGGTGCTGCCGTCGCTGCGCAGCGCGTCTTTGCACCCGGTCGAGGGCCTGCGTGACGGCTGAACTCCTAAAAATTGTCGACCTGCACAAGGCCTACCGCAAAGGCGACCAGACGCTGCACGTCCTGCGCGGCGCCAACTTGTCCATCGGCCGCGGCGAGTGCCTGTCGATCGTTGGCGCCTCCGGGGCCGGCAAAAGCACGCTGTTACACCTTTTAGGCAGCCTGGATGCGCCGGACCGCGGCGAAGTGTACTTCGAGGGGCGCAGCCTGAGCGGCCGCAGCGCCGCCCAGCTGGCCGACTTTCGTAACCGCAGCCTGGGGTTCGTCTTTCAGTTTCACCACCTGCTGGGCGAGTTTACCGCCCTCGAGAACGTCATGATGCCGGCGCTGATCCGGCGCTTGCCGCGCGCCAAGGCGCACGCCCTGGCGACGGCGGCGCTGGCGGAGGTGCAGATGCGCCACCGCGAGGACCACCGGCCGGGCGAGCTGTCCGGGGGCGAGCAGCAGCGGGTGGCGCTGGCCCGGGCACTGGTGCTGCAGCCGCCCCTGCTGCTGGCGGACGAGGTCACCGGCAACCTCGACGAAGCCACCGGCGAGAAAATTCACGACCTACTTTTTGAGCTCAACCGTCGCCACCAGATCACCCTGGTGGTGGTGACCCACAACCGCAAGCTGGCCGAGCGCATGGCACGGCGCTTGGTGTTGGTGGGCGGACAGATCGAGGAGAAAAATTGATGCAGGGGCGCAGCACGTTAAGGGCACTGGGCGGGACCTGGGCCACACTCGCCGCAATTTTTTTGGCAGCCCATCCGGCTGTCGCAGCGGCTCAGGCCACGGCGTCGAGCGCACCGACGACGCCGGTGGTGCGCGCCATCGAGGTCGAGGGCCTGCGTCGGGTCGACCGCGAGGCGGCGCTGGTGGGGATCGCCGCGAAGCTGGGCCAGCCGCTGGGGCCGACGACGGCGACCCACGACGTGCGTGCCCTGTGGCAGACGGGATTTTTTCGCGACGTGCAGTTGCGCCAGCAGGCGCAGGGCGACGGCGTCAGGTTGATTTTCTTGGTGGCCGAGAAGCCGGCGGTGCGCGCCGTCCACCTCTGCGGCTACAACGCGCTGTCCGAGGACGACCTGCGCGCCGCCTTGGACGTCAAGCCGTTCACCATCCTCAACGTCGAGTTGCTCAAAAAGAACGTCCAGAAGCTGCGCGAGCTCTACCTCGACAAGGGCCACTATCTCGCGGAGGTGCGCTTCGCCGTCGAGCCTGTGCGCGGCGCCGGTAGCCGCGGGGCCGCCGAGGTAGATGTGCGCTTCGACATCGTCGAAAAAGCCAAGGTGATGGTCCGGCAGATAAGCTTTGTCGGCAATCGCCACCTCAGCGCCGCCACCCTCAAGGCGCACATGCAGACGCGTGAGGGCAGCGAGCTGGGGTTTTTGACCCAGGCGGGCACCTACAAGGAAGACTTTTTCCAGACCGACCTGTTGCGCCTTCAGGCGCTCTATTACGACCACGGCTACGTCACCGCCAAGGTCTCCGCCCCCTCGACGACCATCTCGCGCGACATGCGCGAGATCTACCTCACCTTGGCGGTGGACGAGGGCGAGGCCTACGACGTCGGCGGGCTGCGCTTCAGCGGCGATGTCGACCTCACGGACGACCACGGCAAGCAGGTGGCCAGCGCCAAGCTTCTGCGCGACCAACTCAGCCTGACGCCAGGGACGGGCTTCAGCCGCACGGAGCTCTTCAACGACGTGCAGAAGCTCACCGACCTCTATCGTGACCATGGCTACGCCTATGCCAACGTCACCCCCAACTCGAGCCTGCAGGCCGATGCCCGCCGCGTCGACCTCGACTTCGAGGTCGACCGCGGTGAAAAGGTCACCCTGGAGAGCATCGAGACCGCCGGCAACAGCCGCACGCGCGACAAGGTGATCCGCCGCGAGCTGCGCATCTACGAGGGCGACACCTTCAGCGCCGCCGCCCTGAACCTGTCGCGCCAGCGCGTCTTCCAGCTGGGCTACTTCGAGAGCGTCAACATGCTGACCGAGCAGGGCTCAGCACCGAACCGCATGAAGGTGGTGGTCGAGGTCAAGGAGAAGTCCACCGGCACCTTCCAGGTGGGCGCCGGCCTCTCCAGCTACGAAAGCTTCATCGCCACGGCGCAGATCTCGCAGAACAATTTTCTCGGCAACGGCCAAACGATGGCCCTGTCGCTGCACTTGAGCTTCGGGCAGTTCGCCCAGCAGATGGCCCAGTTTCAGTTCACCGAGCCCTACTTTTTGGACAGCCGCTGGTCGCTGGGGATCAACGCCTATCTGACCCAGCGCCTCTTTCGCGACTTTCAACGCCAGGCCACCGGTCTGTCGCCTTCCTTCGGCTACCCGCTTACCCACGAGCTGCGGCTGATGGCCGGCTACACCTTCGAGTACGTCACCATCGCCCAGACCGACGGCGGCGGTGGCGGCGGTGGCGGCGGCGGCGGCCCGCAGATCAACCCCCATGCCGGCGACCTGTTGCACAACCTCAGCCGCGCCGGTCGCGTCGGCTCGGTCAACGGCGCGGTCTCCTTCGACAACCGCGACAATCGCCTCTTTCCGACCCGTGGCACCTTCGACGAGCTGCGCGCCGAGGTCTCCACCCCCTATCTGGGCGCCGACGAAATCATGGCCTTCAAGCGCCTGGAGCTTGCGACCCGCTACTTTCACCCGATGCCGCTGCACACCGTTTTTCGTTTCAACATGCAGCTCGGCTACGTCTTCGGCCCGCGCCAGGGCGTGCCCATCTCCGAGCGCTACTTTCCCGGCGGCATCTACTCGGTGCGCGGCTTCTCGCCGCGTGGGCTGGGGCCGAAGCTCAGCGTCCCGAACAACCCCGCCAATCCGCACGCCGGCACACGCGAATTCATCGTCGGCGGTAACAAACAGGCGATCTTCAACGTCGAGCTCGAGTTCCCCCTGCTGCCGGCCGCCGGCCTCAAGGGCGTCATCTTCACCGATGCCGGCAACGCCTACAACGACGACGAGGGGATGTTTTACCTCGGCACCGAGGCCAAGGAGCGCACCTCCGGCTACCTCATCGGCAGCAACGCCCGTGTCCAGGTGCCGCTGGGGCTGTTTTATTCGGTTGGCTTCGGGGTCCGCTGGGTCAGCCCCATCGGGCCACTGCGCTTTGAGTGGGGGGTCCCCCTGACCAAACACGCCCTGAGCGACGACCCACTCATCTTTGAATTTACCATCGGCAATTTCTTCTAGAGCAGGGGCTGCTCCGACAAGGCGCGCCGCCACTGCTGCGCCTGCCAGAGGCCGCCGGCGACGCCGAGGCCCGCCGCAAAGGCGGCAACGGTGCCGCCGCAGCTTTCTGAGAGCAGCATACAGCTGTCGGGGAGCTGTCCATGCGCCTTGAGAAAAAGGGAGGCGACCACCGGCATCAGGGCCCCGAAGGAGATGGATTTTCCCACGTCGAGCGCAATCTCTCGCAGGCTGGGCGGCGGAGTGGGGTGCCAGAAATTTTCTAGGCGCCGCAGCTTGGCGCCGTTGCCGCCTTTAGCGCGCACGAGCGGCAGATACAGCGGCGGCAGGTTTGGTTTGTAAAGTACTGCAACCTTGCCCAGGCCAGGCAGCCACAGGGCCTCCGTGTCGTGGCGCAGTACTTCGCCCCGCTTGTTTAGGTCGCGCGACCTGCGACATTCGAACGTGCGGCAACGAAACAGCATGAAAATCCTCTTTGCGGCGATGTCAGGGCGGCGAGCTAGCATGGTGGCGCCGGACTGTCGATCAAAAACTGGCGAAGGACTGCACGAAAGAGGCGTAGATGGTGAAGGGCAGGCGATCCGCCGCTTCGCGCGGACAGCGTCGCAGCGGCACCCCGAAGTCGATCTGCAGCGATGCGGGCACCAGGTAGAAGGCGGTAAGAAAAAAACGCAGCCCATAGCCGACGTCGAAAAAGCTTTGTCTGTCGCAGCCCAGCGGCGCCTGCGGCAGATAGGCGGCGTCGGCGAACAGCGCCCCTTCGAAGCGATCCAGGGCGCCTAGAAAACCCAGGTGGGTGGCCTCGCTCATGTTCAGCACGTGGCGCCATTCGCCGCTGAGCAGCAGCCGGTGGCGGGCGCGGGTCTCGACGATTTCGAAGCCGCGGGCGCCAAGGTTGCGGCCACCGAGCGGCAGCAGCTCCTGTACGGGCGCTCTGCCGACGGTAAAGTCGCCGCGTAGGCGCAGCGCCAGGGCCTGATGCAGCGTCAACGGCCAAATTCGCAGGGCGGTGGCGCCCCCTTGACCATAGACGAAGCCGCTCTGGTCGCTGAGCCTGCCGGCGCCTAGGTGGAGCTCGGCCTGCAGGCCACGCCCCTGGTTGCTGGAGAGGGCGCGGATGCGGTCGTCCCAACCGGCTGCCAGCCCGAGGACGACCTCGTTGGCCCCCAGCGGCGCCAAATAGGCGGGCACCAGGCGGGCGATGCCCAAGGTGGCACGCACATCGCCGGCGAGGCGCAGGGGCGTCACCGCCCGGCCAAAGTGGCGATGCAGCCCGACGGTGGCGCCAAAGGAGGTGGCCGAGCCGGCGACGTGGAGCTCGCCCTCGGTGCGCAGGTCGTGCAGGCGACGCAGCCCGAGGCTGACGCCGGCAGCCAGCTGTCGCTGCGTCACCGCCAGCAGGCTGGTGAAGTTGTTGACCAGCAGGCGCCAGCGCGGCGGCAGCTGGTTGTCGAAGAAGGGGTCGCGGCCCGGCGGGGCGCGGCGCGC
>JBBSTS010000070.1:0-6812 GCA_038235675.1 Myxococcota bacterium
AAGGCGCGCGGATCGGCAGCCAAGTCGTCGACCACGGCCTCTTGCGTGGCCCCAGGAGCCGCCGCCGTGCCGCCGTCGTCGCGCAGCTGCGTCCACGCCGCCAACAGCGACGCGTCGACCCCCTCGATGAGGGTGCGCAAAAACATCACCACGTCGAGCAGCCCGTCATCCTCCAGCGCCGCCGGGACGCTCTGGCGCAGGGTCTTGTAGACCTGGCTGAGGTAGCGCAGCAGCACCCCTTCGCTGCGCTGCAGGCCATAGTCGCGCACGTATTCGGCAAAAGAGGCGCAGCCCTCGACCATCTCGCGGGCGATGGACTTGGGCCGCACGGCGAGGTCCAAGGCCCACGGCTGAGCCGCGGCGTAGGCGTTGAAGGTGGCGTAGATGAAGTCGCCATTGGGCTTGGGATGATCGATCTTCTCCAGCTCCACCTGGCGCTCCTCGTACTCCATGCCCGCGGCCTTGAGCTCCGCCAGGCGGCTGCGCCGCAGCAGGTCGCGCTGCTTGTTTAAAATGACCGTCGGGCTCGGCAAAATCGCCTCGACGAGGCTGAGCACGTCGAGGGCATAGGTGGGGCTTTCGGGGTCCAATTGCGGCAGGGCATCGAGGATGAAAAGGCCGAGGCTCTGGGTCAGGGCGAAGTGCTCGGGCAGCTCGGCGTGCAGCCGCAGGCGGCTGCCACGCTGCGGCGTCGGCCGAGCGACGACTTCCACCAGCCCCGCCTGCCGCAGGGTGCGCAGATGCTGCGCCGCCTGGCGCCGATGGCGTCGCTGTCCGGCGGGCGAGTCGTGGCAGGTGGCAACCAGGACGATGAGGTGGCCGTAGCCGCGTGGGTGGGTCTGCAACACCTGCAGCAGGATCGCGAAGCTCACCGCGAAGCGCGACGGCAGCGGCGCCGGGGCGCTGCCGATGAGCGCCTGCAGGCTGGCCTCGTTGTAGGGGACGTAGCCGGGCGGCGCCTTCTTTTTGACCAGCTTGCGCAGCTTGGCGGGCTGGTCGCTGACGCGGCTTTGGGCCCGAGCGTTGTCGATGACGTGTGCGGGTGCCTGCACCACGACGCTTCCTTCGGTGTCGAAGCCGCGGCGGCCAGCACGGCCGGCGATCTGATGAAAGGCGCGCACCGAAAGCAGCGCCGAGCTCTGGCCGTCGTATTTGCTCAGCTTGGTCAGCAGGACGGTGCGGATGGGGACGTTGACCCCCACCCCCAGCGTGTCGGTGCCCATGATCACCTTGAGGTGGCCGGCCTGGGCCAACTTCTCCACCAGCAGGCGATACTTGGGCAACAGCCCGGCGTGGTGCAGGCCGACTCCGTGGCTGACGAAGCGGCGCATCTCCTTGCCAAAGGGGCTGTCGAAGCGAAAGCCGGCCAGCTCGGCGGCGATGGCGGCCTTTTGCGCCTTGCTGCAAAAGTTCATCGACAGGGCATTTTGCGCCTCTTCGACGCACTCGCGCTGGCTGAAATGGACGACGTAGACGGGCGTCTTATTCTGCTGCGCCAGGGCGGCCAACGTCTCGTGCAGGGGCGTCTGCTGGTAGGTGTAATCCAGCGGCACCGGCCGCTGGGCGCTGCGCACGTGCACCACGCGGCGGCCCTGTGTGCACTGCGACAGGCTCTCTTCGATGCGGCGGCAGTCGCCCAAGGTCGCCGACATCAGCAAGAACTGGGTGCGCTGCATGCACAGCAGCGGCAGCTGCCAGGCCATGCCGCGCTCGGCGTCGCCGTAATAATGAAACTCGTCCATGATGACGTAGTCGATGGCGGCGCGCTCGCCGCCACACAGTGCGACGTTGGCCAAGATCTCCGCGGTGCAGCAGAGGATGGGCGCCTGCGGGTTGATGCTGGCGTCGCCGGTGAGCATGCCCACCTGCGCGGCGCCGAAGTCGTGGCAGAGGGCGAAGAACTTTTCGCTCACCAACGCCTTGATGGGGCAGGTGTAGACCGAGCGCTTTTTCTCGGCCAGGGCCTTGTAGTGCAGGGCGGTGGCCACCAGCGATTTGCCCGAGCCGGTGGGCGTCCCCAAAATAACGTGGTGGCCCGAGAGCAGCTCGAGCACCGCCTCCTCTTGCGCCGGATAAAGGGTCAGTTGACGCTCGGCAAGGACGTCCAAAAACTGCGCAAAGATAACGTCGGGGTCGCTGTTGTCGGGCCACTGCATGGGCGACCTTTTAGCCGCCGGCGCTTACCAAAGCCAGGCGGCGCCGCGCACACCGCTCGAGTCGCCGAAGCGATTGCGCAGCAGGGGGGTCAAAACACTGTCGGAGAAGATGTATTTTTCAATCGCCTTGGGGCCCCGCTCGTAGAGGATGTCCATGTGGCTCAGGCCGCCGCCAAGGACGATGGCGTCGGGGTCGAGGATGTCCATCACCGTCGCCAGGGCGCGGCCGAACCTGTCGAGGTAGCGCTCGATGGCCTCGCCGGCCGCCACGTCGCTGCGGTCGGCGGCACCGCTGACCACCCCTTGCGTATTTTTGGCCAGGATACCGCCGTGGAACTTGTAGTCCCGCAGCAGGCCCGGGCCGCTGAGCACCGTCTCGACGCAGCCTACCTTGCCGCAGTAGCAGGGCGGGCCGTCGGCCACCAACGGCGTGTGGCCCCACTCGCCGGCGATGGCGTTGGGGCCGCTGTGGACGTGGTTGTTGAAGATCAGGCCGCCGCCGACGCCGGTGCCCAAGATCACCCCCATGACCACCTCGTAGCCAGCGGCGGCGCCGTCGCGCGCCTCGGAAAGGGCGAAGCAGTCGGCGTCGTTGGCCAGGCGCACCTTGCGGGTGAGCAAATTCTCCAGGTCGGTGCCGAGGGCCTCGCCGTTGATGCAGGTGGCGTTGCAGTTCTTCATTTTGCCGGTGCGCTTGGAGAGCGCCCCGGGGGCAGCAACGCCGACGCTGCAGCTCACGCCCGCATCGGCTTCGAGGTTGAGCACCAGCGCGGTGATCGCCTCGATGATGGCCTGATAGCCGGCGGCCACGGGGGTGGTGACGCGGCGCTTGAGCACCGTGTGGCCTTGGGGATCGACGACGATCCCTTCGATTTTGGTGCCGCCCAGATCGATGCCAATGCGCATACGCTTAGACCCTTTGCGCCATCGTACAGCTGGGCGCTAAAATTCGATACTTTTGGTGTTAAAAGGGAAAACCACGGAGACCGGGCTGCCGTGCGGCAGGGGGAAGGCCCACCCTCGAACCTCCTCGACAACACAGGAGTCCGCCAGCGAGTCAAGCGCGCTGTCGACCACCCGCACCTGGCCGACGTGGCCGGACAGATCGATGATCCAGGCCACCCGTACGCGCCCGGCCATGGCCGGGTTGCGCATCAGGCCCTGCTCGTAGCAGGCCTGAAGCGCGGCGGTATGTGCCAGGATCACCCGCATGATTGCCGCCATATCGAGGGCGCCGCCGCGCACCTCGATGCCGCTGCCGGATTTCTGCACCAGGCCGGGGCCATCGCCGTGGCGCGGGTCGTCGGGGGCGCCGCCGGCGCCCAGTTGCGGCGCGGCCGGCGCCTGCATCGGCGGCGCGCCCCCCGCCCCCCGCAGCGGGCGGGCCCGGGCGGGGGGGGGGAGGCGGCCGCGGGGGTTTGTGGGCGCCGGCGGCGGCGGGGGGTCGACGGCCGGCAGGGGCGCCGCGCCCCCGGCCCCGAGCTGCGGCGGCGCCGCGACGGGGTGGGGCAGCAGGCCGCTGACTTTGAAGGCCGCCTGCGGCGCAGGGCTTACGACGCCCTGCAGGGTGCTGACGCTGGGGACGGCTGTGCGACGGCCCGGGACGGTGGTGCTGCCGGCTTTGCGGCGGGCTCCGACCACCCCCAACGCCGCGCGCCGGCCATGCGGCGTCCGGGGCGCTGGCCGCGGCTTTTTCGGAACCACGTGGCTGATCTGTTTCACCAGCTTTTGCGCCGGCGTGCGGCTCAGCTCTGGGCGAGGATCCGGTGCATCGCTTATGACCTCCGCCACCGGGGTGGGGATGAGGCTGGCGGCCGGCCGCGTGCTCTGGCGCGGCGGCGGCAGCTGCAGGTCCTTGGCTGTGGCCACCACGAACTCCAGCGGTGCAGGCGGTGGCGGTGGCGGCGGCGGCGCAATGGGCACGGCCAGCAGCACCGCGAGGGTCAGCAGGGTGCTGAGCCCTGCGCTGCGGACGCCACCGGGCAGATGGCGGGCCCAGCCGCCGGCCTCCTCGGCCGGCGTCGGCGGCTGCAGCGTGCGCAGGCAGAAAGTTTCATGGCGGTAGGAGAGGTGCAGCACGTCGCCGGGCAGCAGCAGGCCGCTGAAGCGGCCGTCGTTTTGCGGCGCGAAGAAGTGGGCGACGTCGTGCTCGACCTGGTCGCGCACCAACACGCCGCGCAGGCGCTCGTCGCTCAAAACGATGCAGTCGCCGCCGCGTTCGACGTCGACCCGCAGCAGGCCGCGGCCGCCGCCGGCCTGTGATCCGCTCCCAGGGGGGCGCGGCGGCCGCTGCCAGCAGGCGCCCGGCCGCAGCAGTGCGAAATCGGTCAGCTCCGCCTGCACCATGACCAGCAGCTCGACGCAGGTGGGCGTGTCCTGCGGCTCGGCGACGACGGCACTGCCCGCCACGCCGCGATGGTCGCGCAGCAGCAGGCTGCTCAGCGAGTAGGGAGCGACGAAGCTCGCCTCGGTGTTTTCCTCCTCGACTTCGGCTTGTTGTGGGGGCTCGGCCCGCCAGTCGTCGGCCCAATCGCTCCCCCAATCGCCCTCGAGGCCGCCGGCGCTTTGGACCGTGGGCGGCCCCCAGCCGCCCGTCGCGGCTGGCGCCGGCGTCGGCTTTTGTCGGCGCCGAGACGGCGCGTGGGCAGGGGCAACTTCGGGCTGCGGCCGCAGGCTGGCGGCCGAGCCGGTGAGGTTGCGGGTGGGCATTGCCGCGCGGCCGGTGGCCTTAAAAGGCGGCGCCGGGGCGGCCGAGGAGGCGCGCGCCGGCCTGCCCGCCGGCGGCCGTGTTGGCGGCGTTGGCCGTCTCGTCGGTGCCGGGTCCACCGTCGGGGACTGCAGGTCGGGATCGGTGCGCTCGCTTCCCGGCGTCGGTGGCGGAGCGGCACGCGCCGCGGCGACCTCTAAGGTGAGGCTGAAATCGCCCACCGTCAGCACGTCCCCTGGCTGCAAGGTGGCGCCGCCGACCTTGATGCCGTTGACGTAGATGCCGTTTTTGCTGTGGCGGTCGCGCACCTGCAGGGTGCCGGGGGCGAGGGTCAAGGTGGCGTGCTGGCGCGACACCCGGCCGCTGAGCAGCACCACCTGGGCCCTGTCGGGGTCGCGGCCGATGATGAAAATCCCGGCCGCCAAGCGTCGGCGGCGCGGTGCCTGGCCACTCTGGCGGATGTGCAGGATAAAGAGTTTGTCGCCGGCCATCTCCTTTAGCCTACCTGTCGGGGTCGCGGCGCCAAACTTTGGAGCCGTTGCCCCGTGGCGCGCTAACCTTGCCCCCCTGATGCAGCGCTTTTTTCTCGCCGTCGCCCTACTCGCCCTGTCGCCGTTCTCGGCGACCGCCGTGGCCGCACTCGGTGGCGCCGCCCGGGCCGAAGTCGCCCCCGCGGTGAACCTGGCGCAGCTGCTCGCCGCCCAGGGAGAGTGGGAGCGCGCCGAGGAGCTGTTGCAGAGGGCGCTCGAGGTGGACGGCGACGACGTCTGGGCTCTGTACGACCTGGCAGTGGTCACCCAGCACCGCGGCGCCCTAACCCCCGCCGCCGACCTCTACGCCCGCGCCGAGCGCCTGCTGCCGCAGCAGCCGGCAGCACAGGCGGCCCTGCTGGGGGCGCGCATCGCCAACAACTTGGGGGTGATCTGCGTGCGCCAGGCCAGGTGGGAGGCCGCCGCCGTGGCCTTCGCCCGTGCCCGCGCGCTGATGCCCAGCGACCCGGACGGCTGGTTCAACGCCGGCCTGCTGGCGCAGCGCCGCGGCGACCCGCTCACGGCGTTGCAGCAGTTCGCGCAGGTGTTGCGGCTGCAGCCCGGACACGTCGAGGCACGCCGCCAGAGCGCCGAGATCTACCTGCAGCAGGGCGCCTTGGCAGAGGCCACCGCGGACCTCAACGAGCTGCCCTGAATCGATTTTGGCCCGCCCGATTGAAGTTGCCCTGTCGCCAATGACGCATAATGTCAACTATGTCAAAGCCTAGAGGATTTCCCCTGTACACTGAACGTGTATTCAGACATAGCGGGCGGCATGGATGCAGTCTCCCTCGGCCTCGATTTGCCACCCGCGGCTGCCGCAGTGCAGCTTATCGAGCTGTCGGCGGCGGCGGCGCCGGCGCGCTTTAGCCTGGCGCTGCACTGGCTGCTGCGCGCCCAGCGGCGCGGCGAGCCCTGCGCCTGGATCCAGCCACAGGGGCGCCGCCTATACCCGCCCGATCTGCAGCGCAACGGCGTCGACCTCGAGGCGCTGTTGGTGGTGCAAGTGGCGCCGGCACAGGGCGCCCTCGCGGCCCTGCGGGCGGCGGAGATCGTGCTGCGCTCGGGCGCGTTTGGGCTGCTGGGGCTGGACTTTCGCGACGGCGAGCCGGCCCGCGCCGCCGCCGCCGCCTGGCAGGGGCGGCTGCTGCGGCTGATGCGCCAGCACCGCACCACCGTGGTGGTGCTGACCGCCAAGGCTGCTGCCGCCGAGTCGCTCGGGCCGCTGTGTTCTCTGCGCCTGCAGCCGCAGCGGCGCTGGCAAGGTAGGCAGTTTTACGTCGACCCCACGGTGCTCAAGAACAAGGCGGGCCTCGTCGAGCTCCCCCTGCCGCGGCCCCACTGTGGCCCCGCCGGGCTGGGCTCATGAGCGCCGTGGCTGCGCTGGAGGCGCCGCCGGTGGTGCGCCCCGCGGCATGT
>JBBSTS010000071.1:0-6791 GCA_038235675.1 Myxococcota bacterium
CGGCGGCAGCTCCTACCTGATGATGTCGCGCCTGGCGCAGCGCCTGCCGTTTATGATCACGCCGCAGTGGACCTCTTCGAAGACGCAGCCCGTGGCGCTGCCGGACGTCGTGGTCCTGTTGCGCTACGCCCTCGACCACCGCGAGCTGGCCGGCCACCCCTACGACATCGGCTGCCCCGACGTCCTCTCCTACGCCGACATGCTGCGGCAGGTGGCAGCCCTCAGCGGCCGTCGCCTACGCATCTTGCAGCTGCCGGTGCATACCGTGAGCCTGTCGTTGTGGTGGGTGAGCCTCATCACCCGGACCTCCATGCATCTGGTGGTGCCCCTGGTGCAGAGCCTGCGCCACAGCATGGTGGTGCGCGATGGCGCCGTGCTGCAGAAGCGCGCCGGCCTGCAGGCGATGCGCTTCATCGAGGCGATCGAGATGGCGGCGCATGCGTCGCCGCCGCTGCCGATGGGCAAGCGGCGCCCGCCGCCGCTGCGCGCGAAGCCGTCGGTGTTGTCGGTGCAGCGGCTGCCTTTGCCGGCCGACAAAGATGCCGTCTGGGTGGCACAGGAATACGCCCGTTGGCTGCCGCAGTTTTGTTGGCCGCTGCTGCGCGTCGACGTCGATGCGGCGCGTCTTTACCGCTTTTGTTTGCCGTTCGGCAAACGCGCCCTGCTCGAGTTGCGGTTTGCGCCGCAGCGCAGCAGCAGCACCCGCCAATTGTTTTACGTCTCCGGGGGCATGCTGGCGCACGACAGCGACGAGCACGAGCCCGGGCGCTTCGAATTTCGTACCACCCTGGACAACTCTTACGTGCTCACCGCCATCCACGACTTCGTCCCGCGCCTTCCCTGGTACTTTTACAAATATACCCAGGCGGTCGCCCACAAGGTGGTCATGTATTTTTTCGGCCGTCACCTCCAGCGCCTGCGAGACAGATAGCCCGCCAAGGGTGACAAGCGCCCCTATAAATGCGATAAACGTTCTGCAGGACGATAAACCTATAGACCACGTGACGAAAAATGGACCTATCTAGCCTTTCTCCGCCCAAAATCCGTACCACAACGAACCTTGAGCGCCGCGTCAGCTGGGACACCGCGCACATGGAGGCCGAGGGCCTTCCACCCGCGAAGTCGTCGCCGGACGCGCCGTTGGCCCACTACCTGGCCGTAGATTTGACCACGGCGCTGCTCAAGCCCGTGCTCAAGCGACCGTGGACATCGATGTCCAATCTGACGCGCCGCATGGTGGTGCAGGAGCACCTCAATCGATTGGGCGACTACGAGGGCAAGCTTGATGCAGCGCTCAAGGCCAATATTTCGCCCGCGCTGTGGTCCACCATGGCGGCGGCAATGGCCTCCAGCCAGCAAGACGTCAACCTGCTGCTCAAACAGCTGATGCGCAGCCTCGTCTCGGCCCTCGGCGTCGCCGACGACGTGGCGCCCCAGTCGAGGCAGGCGAGCGTCACTCTGGCGCATTGGCAGCGCAGCGTAGAAAGTGCCGGCCCTTGCTGGCCCAGCAACCATGACGAGCGCATCGTCGCCCTGTGCGTCGGCCTTGGCGACATGCTCCCCAAAGCTCGGCCCTCCTTGAAGCAGGCCTGGCCCGCCAGCGTCGAGCAGGCCATGCACGCCCACCTGGAGCTCCACCACACCTCGGCCCTCTGCCGACTGCCGCCCACCGCCCTGGCGGCCCTCGGCAGCGTCATCCGACAGATGGTGCCGGTGCACATGAAAATTTTGGCTACTTTGCGGCGCACCCGGGAAGAGTGCGCCGTCCAAAAAGACGCCTGGCGCCCGAAGCGGCAAACCCCTAAAAACAGCAACAAAGAAAACATTTCGGCGCTCACGGCGCCGAAGCCCATGCCCCCCAGCAGCCACAGGTCGCTTTTCGACGCCGTTTTGGCCGGAGAACGGTCCGATCCATTTTACCAACAGGTTGCCGCGAGCAGCCTGCAGGGCGCGTTCGAGCCCCTGCAGTCCCCGGCCGACATGCCTGCCGACCGCTGGACGCAGGAGGTCGAAGCGCTCGTGGACGCCGCCAAAACGCTGCGGCCGGCGCCCACCTCGCAAAAGGCGCGACAGAGGGAGCTGGGTCATTGGGCGCGGGCACTGCATGCGGCCGACCAGGCCTGCTTGCCAATGTCTGCTCCCCGAGCACTGCGAAACAACGGTCGAGCCCCAGAGCGTCGCTCGCCGCCTCCGGCCCAGGCTAAAAGGGTACAGCACTTTTCATAGCCCTAAACGTTGGGCGGATATTTCTGCAGCTTACGCTGCAGCGAGCGGCGGTGAATGCTTAGGCGACGGGCAGCGGCAGAAATGTTGTTGCCGCAGTCGCTGAGCACGCGGCTGATGTGCTCCCACTCGGCGCGAGCCAGTGACGGCACCGTATGGTCGGCCGCTGGGGGCTCCAAAGCCGGTCGATCACCGCGGTGAAAAGCATTGAGGATGTCGTCGACGTCCGCCGGCTTCGGTAGGTAGTACGTCGCCCCCAGGCGGATGGCATCCACCGCGGTGGCGATGCTGCCGTAGCCGGTCAGCACGACGACCTTGGTGGCCGGATCGAGCTTGAGCAGCGCCTGCAAAAGCTCCAGTCCCGAGCGGCCCTGCATGCGCAGGTCGAGGATGGCCAGCTCGGGCGACTCCTGCTGCGCTGCCTGCAGGGCATCCTCGTAGCCCTCGCTGAGACGGACGTCGTAGCCGCGCTCGACGAAGGCGCGCCCCAAACGTTTGCGAAAGACCTCGTCGTCGTCGACGATCAACAAAGAAATGGCGGTCTCAGGGACGGGGGGATGCATTGTGTTGCTCATCGAGGCAGGGGTCCTTGCTCGCGGGGTGGGATGCACAGCCGACGATTGGTAAGGAAATGGTGGCCAGGGCCCCGCCAACGGCGGCACAGCGCAAATCGAAGCTGCCGCCGCTGTGGTCTAAAACGGTCCGGGTTAAAAATAAGCCAAGTCCCATGCCTTCGCCAGGCGATTTGGTGGTAAAAAAAGGTTCGCCCAACCTTCCGAGCGCCTCCGAGGCGATGCCGGGACCGTTGTCCTCCACCGTGAGAATGAAATGGGAGGCGGTGCAACGCAAGCCGACGCGAACGCGCGGCGCCGTAGAGTGCTTTGCCGCCTGCCAAGCATTTTTGATGACGCTGCGCAGGGCCTGGGTGACGCTGCGGCTGGCGACCTCCAACAGGACCGCGCGCGCCTCGGGCTGCCAGTCCAGGCACAGCATGCTGCTATGCGGCAGCTCGGCCACGACGTGGTCGATGAGCACCTCGGCGCGCATCCGGCTGCATGCCTCGCCGATGCTGGTGCCGGTGTCGTGGGCCAGGTGCGCCAGCACGGCACGGCAGCGCTCCACCTCGCGGCGGATCAGGCGCGTGTCGTCGAGCAGGGCGGCGCCAGCGGGACAGGCCTGCGCCCCCGCCGCCGTGGCGGTGGCCTGCAGGTGACGCTCGAGCTCTTTGGCCACCAGGGCGATGGTCGCCAGCGGCGTGGACAGCTCGTGGGCGGCGCCGGCCGCCAGGGTCCCGAGGCTGCTGAGGCGCTGGCCGCGCGAGGTAGACTCGCGCGCGCGCGCCAGCTCCGCCTCTGCCACCCGCAGGGCCGTGGCGACACGATGGACGAAGTAGACGATGAGCCCAGCCGCCAGCACGAAGGCCACCGCCACCCCCTCGCCGTGCAGCACCATCGGCAGCTCGCCGCGTGCTTCCATGCGCAGGGGAATGTACCACCAAAAGAGGGTGAAGAAGCAGGCGCACGACAGCGCCAAGATGGCCGCCAGCCGCGGCGCCCCCAGGGTCACCGAGGCAAGAGCGATGTGGACCAAGAAAAGAAAGTGAAAGGGGTTCGAGGCGCCGCCGGTAAAGTACAGCTGGACGCTGATCAACAGGATGTCGAAGGCCACCAGGTAGCTGACGTGCACCTCGTCGATTGCCACCGCCCGTCGCACCCAGCGCATGATCAGCAGGTTGCTGGCGATCAGCACCGCCAACGACAGCACCAGCGGTGGCCACGGCAGGGTCACCCCCAGCAGCGCCACCACCCCCATGGTGAGCGACTGGCCGACGACCGCCGCCCAGCGCAGCCGCACCAGCCAGGCGAGGTTGATCCCCTGCTGCAGCGGCTCGGCCATCGCTGGGGCCCAAAAAACTTCGCGGGGCAGCCAAGCAAAGAGCTCAGAGCGCCGGGCGGGAGCCGCGTCGGGGGGCATCACGCTTGGCCCGCCCCCTGGCGCAGGTCGGGCCCCTGACGCACCGCCTGGATCAGGGCGTGAACCGCCTCGATGGGCGTCTGCGGCAGGATGCCGTGCCCAAGGTTGAAGATGTGCGGGCCGCCAGCGGCGGCGCAGATCTGCGCGCCCTGCGCGGCCACCTGCTGCGGCGCCGCAAACAGCCAAGCCGGGTCGAGGTTGCCCTGCAGCGTGCGGGTTGGTCCCACCTGCGCCCGTACCTCCTGCAAGGGCACTCGCCAGTCGACCCCCAGCACCTCAACCGGCAGCTGCATCACCTGCGGCATCAGCGCCGCGGCGTCCTGCGCGAAAAATATGCGCGGCACGCCCAGCGGCGCCATGGCCGCCAAAATCAAGCGGTTGGCCGGCATGGCAAACCGTGCATATTCACGCGCCGACAAGAGTCCGGCCCACGAATCGAACAACTGCACCGCCTGCGCCCCAGCGTTGACCTGTGCGGTGAGGTAGCGGGCCATCGTGCGCGCCAAAACATCCAGCAGGCGGCCGAAGGCGGCGGGCTGGGCGTACATGAAGCGGCGCATCTGGGAGAAGTCTTTGGAGCCTTTGCCCTCGATGAGGTAAGCAGCCAGGGTCAGCGGCGCGCCGCAAAATCCAATCAGCGGCACCTGCAGCTGCGGCCGCAGCAGGGCGATGGTTTCGGCGACGTAGGGCGCGATGGCGGCAGCCTCTGGGAGCTTCAAGGCGTCGACGTCGGCGACGCTGCGCAGCGGCCGACGCACGTGCGGTCCCGGAGAGAAATCGATCTCCACCCCCATCGCCTCGAGCGGCATCATGATGTCGGAGAAGACGATGGCAGCGTCCAGCGCGAAGCGGCGCAGTGGCTGCAGGGTCACCTCCGCGGCCAGCGACGGGGTGCGGCAGACGGTCAGAAAATCGTGTTGGCTGCGCAGGGCGCGATATTCCGGCAGATACCTGCCGGCCTGGCGCATGATCCACATCGGCGGCCGCGCCAGCGCTTCTCCGACACAGGCACGTAAAAAAGGCGGCGTTGGGTTCATTCATACTCCTTTAGACAGTAGCCATCGATGGGCGTTCCGAGCAGATAACGCGGCGCCTGCGGGTCGACCTCGAGGCGGGCGCGCAACCGCGCGATCCAGCCGTCGAGCTCGCGGCTGGAGGGATAAACCTCGTCGCGCCAGCCAGCAGCCGACAGCGCTTCGCGCAGGACCGTGGCGCCCGCCGCTGCCAAAAGGCAACGCAGCAGCAGTGCCTCCTTGCGGTCGATCACCTCCTGGCGCCCCGCGGCGTCGATGAAGAGCGCATTGGCGAAATGGAAACGGCCGCCGGCGACCTGTTGCCAGACGTCACGCGGCTGGCTGCGCCGCCGCAGCAGTGCCCGCACCCGCGCCAACAACTCGCGCAGGTCGAAGGGCTTGCCAAGGTAGTCGTCGCCGCCCGCGTCCAGGCCGACCACCCGCTCCTCGTAGGTGTGCTTGGCCGACAAGAACAGCACCAGCGCATCGCTGCCGGCACCGCGTAGCGCCCGACAGACCTCGTAGCCGTCACGTTTGGGCAACATGACGTCGAGCACCAACAGGTCCACGGGCGTCGCCGCCATGATCTCCAGGGCCGCGTCGCCGTCGGTGGCCAAACGTACGTCGTAGCCCTCGGCCTCGAGGTTGTCGACGATGCCGTCGGCCAGGTGCGGCTCGTCTTCGACCACCAACACGCGCGCTGCGGCTGCGGCTTGCGACGTCGGCGCCATCGCTTACGCCCGCGCCAGTGGCAGGCGTATGCTGAAGCAGCTGCCGCGGCCCAGGCCATCGCTGTGGACCTGCGCCCGGCCACCACTCTGCTGCACCAAGACGTAGACCAGGTAAAGCCCCAGGCCGCTGCCCTCGGTCTGCCGCTGCAGCTCATTGCCGACGCGGTAGAATTTCTCGAAGATCTGCCCCTGCTCCGCGGGCGTCAGGCCGACGCCGTGGTCGCGTACCTGGAGTTCGGCCCAGTCTGCGCTGCATCGCAGCTGCACCTGCACCGCCGCCTCGCCGCCGTACTTGCCGGCGTTGTCCAACAGGTTGCGCACCACCGTCTGCATCACCGTCGGGTCGCAGCGCACCGCCAAAGGCGTCGCTGGAAGCTCCACGGCAAGGTCGCATGGCCGCTTGGCGCCATGGCCGCCGCCGTCGCGCTCCTGACGCCAAGCGGTTGCCACCTCGTTGCAGCAGCGCGACACTTCAGCGGCAAAATCGACCGTCTGGGGGCGGTAGGAGAGGCGTCCGGCGTCCAAGTGGGCGGCCGCCAGCAGGTTTTTGACCAGCCCCTCGAGGCGCCGCACGTCCAGGTCCATGCACTTGAGGTAGCGCGCACGCACCGGCGCCGGCGGGTCGCGCAGCTGCAGGGTCTGCATCTGTAGGCGAATGGCCGCAAGCGGCGATTTCAGCTCGTGGGTCACCGCCGCCAAGAAATTTTGCTGTTGCCGCAACAGGGCCGTCTCTTGGCGCAGGGTGCGCACCACCAGGGTCGCGCCCAGCGCCACCATCAGCCAGAAAAACGCGCTCTCGGCCACGAACATGCGGATGAGCTGCGCCCGCCGTGCCAGCAACGCCACCTGC
>JBBSTS010000072.1:0-6727 GCA_038235675.1 Myxococcota bacterium
ATCGGCGCCTTCGACCGCGCCGACGTAGAGGCTGCCATACACGGCCGCCATCGCTGCACGCCCGACGCAATGCCTGCGGCGCGGGGTTCCCTCCGGGAAGATGATGGACAGACGCCGTTGGACTTCCTCCGGCACCAGGAGCGAAGGCAGGCTCATGGCCGCTCGCCATAGAGTTTCCGGGCCTCGGTCTCGATAAGGACGTCATCGCCAGACGCGACGGCATCCGCGAAGGCCTTCATGGACTCTGGCGAGGGAAGCGGCATGTTCTCCAGTTCGTATGCGGATACCGCGACGCTGCCGCTGATGCATCGGTAGACCCGGTCCACGACGTCCGTGTTGATGAAGGCAGCAAGCACGGCCATCCGCACGGTCGGCTCCACGCAGGTCGGCACCAGCATGTTGACGTGGTTCTCAACGACAACGCCCTGGGGATGCCGGTCGAGAAGCGAGCGGTGCAGCTGGCTGGCTACCAGTACGCCAGCGATAAGACCAAGCGTGCAGCGGGAGACATTCGCTCGGCTCAGGCCCGCGTTGCCAACCGTGACGGCAACGCCACGCTGGTGGTGACCTTGGACATTGGCGACAACGCCTACATTCACCCGGCCAATAAGTACGACGCCGGCCATCGAACCGCCCAAGCGGCCATGGGGCTGTGCTACGGCAGCGCCGGGGCCATCTCTGCCCCGCCGCTGCCAAGCAAGGCGACGCGCAACGCTGACGGCTCAGTGCTTCTAAGCTTTAGCAACGTCGGCCAAGGCATCAAGCTGGCGAAGAACAAAGATCTCAATCCTCCTTTAACGCTCAGTGGCAACAGCACCACGGCAAGCTTCGAAGCCCTGCTGTCGGATTCGAAATGGTACGGCGTCAAGGCCACCCTCAACGCCAACGCAAGTGCCCTGACCCTGGTCCCCAACAAAAAGGGAACCGTTAGAGCCGTGCGTTACAACAGCTACAATTTCCCTGCGGTCATGGGGGCTCTTTACGGCAAGAACAACCTGCCCGTCGCGCCCTTTTATCTCTCCGTCTTCAGCTCCTGAGCCGGAGCCTCAGCGAGAAAGGAGCTGCAAGCGAGGTCTCTGGGCCTTGTTTGCAGCTCCGACGCCGTAAAAATTGACGGCCGTGTTCGCCAGATCGTCGCCGATGTGGGAGGTTTGTTTATTGGCCGGATCGGCGAGGAACTCGCGCACCACGAGCAGGCTTCCGCCGCCGCCAGCGTTGCCGATTGCCTGGGTAAGGTTGAGGCAATAGTCTTGATTGGTGACGCTTTTAGCAACCCGCAACGTTCCCACCATCTGTGGCCCAAGCGCGTCGCCATATTTCACGAAGTTTTTGCTGACCGCATCGACTTTGCTGCCATCTTTGAGCGCCGACAGCATCTGACTGCTCGTCCAACTCAACGACGCAGCAGCGACCTGCCCCGCGGGGAACAGGTAGACATGCAGCTTGGCCTCTTGGCTGCTGGAGTTTTTCACCGTCATCTTCAGGACGGTGGCGAACGCCGTGGCTGAAACCTGCGGCGGCATTGGCAAAATTACCGCCGAGGTGTTGCTGTGGGCACCGCGCGCGTCGAGCACGACGGGCAGCACTTCTTCATCGAGGTAGACCTTGCTGGCGTTGGAGCCTGCTTTGACGGCGTTGGCGTGGGCGAAGTACACCTCCGTGCTCGGCGGCGGCGCGCCCCTCGGCATGGTCAGCAAAGAAGTACTGAAGCCGGGCACCTCGAAAAGAACTCTGGAGCCCGAGCCGGCGACAGGAAGCGCCGCGACTCCCCCGTGTCGGGAAGAAGAGACGCTATCGAGGACCCCCCTCGCGCCGCTGCGAACGTCGAGTTTGCCCAGATCTGCGGCGACCTTCAGGCGGGCGCCGCCGTAATTTACGACCAGCAGGTAAGTGCTGCTGGCGCTGCTTGTCGCCAGATAGGTGATGCCGGTGCGCGCCTTGACGTCGACAGAGTCGAGCCTGCGGCCGGCAAAGTGGGCCGCGAAGAGGCGGTAGGACTCGGCGCCGCGGGTGGTGTGCCCGACGTTGTGGAGGGGGGACTTGATGTCGACGAAGTGCAGGCCGTTTTTGGTCACCCCACTTTGGCTGCCAGGGAACGAGCGCATGGCGAAGGTGAAGGCATAGAAGCCCTCGGTGTTGCGAGCATTGACGACCGTTTGCTCCATCAGGCGCGTCGCACGGGCGGGCGTGTCGGCGCTGTCGCTGCCTTTGTCGTAGGCGGCGGCCGTTTTGGCGGCAAATTCCGTCACGAAAAGGGGCAGCGTCAGGCCGTTCTTGCGCAGCGCCGAATCTGCCGACTTCGCCACGTCGCCCATGAGGCTGCCCGAAGCGTTGTAGCGATGGTAAGAGAAAGCATCAAAATTTTTCCACCCCGCCGGCGCGCCGCCAGCAAATCGTTGGCCGTTCTGCTCGGCTGCATCGGTGAGCATGCTGTCGTTGGGCAGCGGTGAAGAGGACCTTGCTGTCGTGGGGCCCACCATGGTCACCGCGCTGGCGAGGCCCGCGTCGCTGGCGGCCTGGCGGATCGCCAAGGCCGTTATTTGGCCGCGATCCAGGGCATCTTGGCGCCTGTCCGCCGTTTTGAGCACGAGGTCCGGCTCGTTCTGCGCCTCAAACTCTGTTTGCCCCTCGGCCATCAAGATGCGGCCGACTGCGTACATAAATTTGTAGAGTTCCCAGCGCTCTTTCCAATAAGAACTGGCCGACTTGTCGAAAGTGCGCAGGGTAAACACGTTGGGCGGCGAGAGGCTCAAATTGGACAGAAGGGTGATGTTCATCTTCTTCAATTCAGGCAAAAAATATTTCAAGGTGGCGGTAAGACCCTGGTTGCGCTCCAACAGCTGTTCGGTCAGGGCACTCCATTTTACAGGATTCGTCCAGCTGCCTCGCGGATCCGAAGACAGATCGGCCGCAGCGGCCACAAAAGCCGAGCGACTGTCGACCGGTTGATTGCGGACATCGTTGCCCCAGCGCGTCGAGCCAATGAAGTCACGCAGGTCGGTCCCCGAAGCGAGGCCGCGAATAAACGAACGCACATGGGTCACCCCTGTGCGGCGCAGGTAAAGCGAGGTGTTGCTGCCGGCAGGGTAGTAGCTAAGCTCCATGCCAACGCGGTCGAGTTTGCGTCCGTTGACGTTGGGGCTTACGGCCAGGGTGTCGGAGACGGCGCTCAGATTGCTCTGCCCCATGGCGGCGTCTGCCAACGTGGTCGAATCGCCGCAGGCCAGGGTGCCGAGCCCTACCGTCAGGGTGCAAAACAGCCATGCCTGCGTGGGTTGCCGTTTGAATGCCAAAAGGTAAGCTTGAATTCCCATCCCGGCAGCGTCGCAAACATAGCTTTGCTTGTCAGCTTAGTGGCGAGCGCAGGTGCTCCTGGCAATGCCGCGACGTTTGCGACATCCTAAGGTGGAAGTCTAAGCCCCCTTGCTCACAGGAGCTGCCCTGATGCCCAGCCTACGTTTTTTCGTCTCGCCGGCAATCGCCACCTGCGCACTGCTGGGTTTGGCGGGCTGCGGCAGCAGCGCCCAGGGCAGCGCCACCTTCAACGAGCCGAAGTATGGCTTCGCCGCCAAAAGCGTCCTTTACGCGCAGATGCCGGCAAGCGCCAGCGGCGCCGACCCGAACGGCAAAGTGCCGTCGGGCACCGCGTTGGGGGTCTTCTTATTTAGCCAGGCCGATGCCTGCGACAGCCTCAGCAGCGACCCCAACAGGGCGGCGCTATCGGGCCCCACCCAGGCCTATCCCTGGGCCGGGCTCATCGCCTTGTCCGGGAACGGCAATGCGCCCATGCCGCTGGGCGCCTACGCATTTTCGACCGGCAGCATCGACGACGACCTGCTCGGCGTGCCGGCCGCCGACGCGGCGGGGACAATGCAGGCGAGCATCTACACCGCCAACGACGGCATCCTCGAGGCGCAGACCGGCAGCACCCTCACCTTGGGCCGCATCGACGCCAACCTGTCTGACGGCAAGGCCAGCGGCACCTTCAGCTTTGCCTTCGGCAGCTCGGGCAGCTTTTCCGCCACCTACTGCAAAAACGTTTTGCCGCTGCTCGCCGGTTGGGTGGCGACCGATCTGCCGCAGCAGGACGACTCCGACCCCGACCTCCCCGTAGACGCGAAGCCCGCCAAGGGGTAGAGGCCCGCCGGCGGTTGCGCCCGCCTGGCAGAGCGCGTAGGGCTCAAACATGACCGCCGAGACCGACGCTGCGGCACCGCAGCCACGCCCTGTGCGCCAGGCGCTGCCCGAAGACGCCGAGGCTTTAAATAAGCTGATGCGGCGTTTGCAGTATCAGACGCCCTATCTGCTGCCCACCGTCAGCGAGTTGAAAAGTGCCGAGGAGCAGGCGCGCGAGCTGGCCATGTTGCAGGCAGAAAATTGGCGCCGCATCTTCGTCGCCGTCGGTGACGACGACGGCAGCGAAGCTTTCTTAGGCTTTTTGAGCCTCAGCCGCCGGCCGGCGCACAAGGTGCGCCACGTTGCCCACTGCGCCATGGCCATCCTGCAGCAGCATCGGCGGCGCGGCTGGGGCCGGGCCCTGTTGCAGGCCGGCGAAGCGTGGGCACGCCACAGCGGCGTGCGCCGGTTGGAGCTGACGGTGGTGGCCGACAACGCCGCCGCCATCGCCCTGTATCGCCAGCTAGGCTTCGTCGAGGAGGGCCGCAAACGCGATAGCTTCGTGTGCGCCGGCGACCCCCAAGACGAGCTGATGATGGCCAAAGTCTGGGTGTGAAGCCGCCGCGCATCGGCCGCGCAACGTCGCGCCGCAGCCCCCGCACCACCCTGCTGGTCCTGGGCGCCCACGGCCAACGGCTGCTGCGCCTGCCCGTCGGGCCGTCGTTGCTGCTGGCCGCGTCTGGCGTGCTCTTGGTGGCTGCGGCGCTGCCCTTGCTGCTGTGCCTCTGCCTGCGCCTGGCGCCCGCCGCCGCGGCGGCCACCGACCTACACCAGCACCATGGCCAACTGGTCATGCGCATCGCCGAGCTGCAAACGCAGCTGCCGCGCCTGCAGCATGCCCATCGCCAGGCCGAGCGGCAGCTCGCGCAGCTGGGCCAACGCAGCGGTCTGGCGCACGTCGCGCTGCCGCCCCCACCGCCGCAAGATGCGGCCGCGGCGACGCCCAACCTGGCGGCGACCCTGCACGCCGTGCAGCGCCAGCAGGCAAAGCTGGCCGCCACCCTCGACTACTTCGACCTCGCGCAGGACGTCTTGGCACGCACCCCCTCGGTGCGGCCCGTGGGGCTTGCTTGGCTCTCCTCTGCCTTCGGCCGCCGGCGCGATCCTTTGCTCGGACACTGGGTGATCCACAAGGGACTCGACTTGGCCGGCCACCTCGGCGACCCGGTGAGCGCGCCCGCCGACGGCGTGGTCGCCTACGTCGGTTTGCGCGGCGGCTACGGCCTGACCGTCGTGCTCGACCACGGCGACGGCTTACAGACGCACTATGCCCACCTGCAGAGCACCAACGTGGTACGCGGCGCCCGCGTGCGCCGCGGCGAGCGCCTCGCCGCCATGGGCAGCAGCGGCCGCTCGACTGGGCCGCACCTGCACTACGAGGTGCGCCAGATGGGCGAGCCGCAGGACCCGCGGCCCTTCATCCTTAATTGAGCGGCTGCGCGTCGATGAGTTCCTTGAAACGTCGTGCCGGCCGAAAAACGATCCGGCGGCGGGCTGGCAGCCGCAGCGCCGCGCCGGTGTGGGGGTTGCGCCCCGGTCGTGCCTTGCGCTGCTGCACCTCGAACCTGCCAAAATGACCGATCCGCACGATTTCGCCGCAGAGAAGCTGCTGCTTGCAGATCGTGATCGTCGCCTCGACCAGCGCCGCGGCCTGTTTCTTCGCCAGCAGCCCGCGGCGCTGCAGCAGCTCGGTCAGCAGCGCCTTGGTCACCCGCCGTCGCCCTGTTGGCGCACCTGCACGGCAAACCTTTGCGGCAGCTGCTGCAGCAGGCTGGCAAAGGCCTCGCCCACTTCGGCATCGGTGAGGGTGCGGTCGGCGCGACGGTATTCGATGGAAAAGGCCAGGCTCACCTGATCCTGTTGCAGTGGCGCGCCGCGATAGACGTCGAAGAGTGCGACCCGCTCGACGACCGCGCGCCCCAAGTTGCCGCCAGCATGGGCCGCAATAAACGCCTGCAGCTGCGTGCAGGGCAGATCCTGCGGCGCCACCAAGGCGACGTCGCGTCGGGTGCCAGGAAAGCGCGGCAGCGGCTGGTGTTGGCGCACGCGCGGCGGCAGGGCCCGCAGCCTTGCAACTTCCAGCTCCGCCACCCACACCGGCCCCGTAACGCCAAAGATTTTGAGCAAGGGCGCGGCGAGCGCGCCAGCGTAGCCCAACACCACGCCCTCCACCTCGACCAGGCTGCTGCAGCCGGGCTGCAGGGTCGGGTGGTCGACGGCGCGGCAGGCGGGCAGCGCCACGGGTAGGTAGGACTCGACGATGGCGTCGAGGGCGCCTTTGAGGTCGGTGAAGTCCAGGCGGTCTTGCGCCCCATACCAGGCGCCTTGGCTACGGCCGCCAACCATCACCACGGCCAGGTGCTCACGCTCCTCGGGCAGATGCACATCGCGCGGGTCGCCGGCCGTAGGATCCGTGCCTGGGGGCTTCTTTGCGAAGACGGTGCCGACCTCGAACAGGCGCAGGTGGCGCTGGCCGCGGGCCTGATTGCGCTGCAGGGCCGCCAGCATGCCAGGCAGCAGCGACGTACGCATGCAGCTGAACTCTTCCCCC
>JBBSTS010000073.1:0-6725 GCA_038235675.1 Myxococcota bacterium
CGCGCCTGCTGCGCCGAGCCCTCGACCTGCGCCAGGGCAAGCCGATGTTGCGGTGCAGCGTGGCGATCGACCTGCCGGCAGCACTGGCGGCCCGTTTGCTGCGCCGCGGCCGGGCCCAGCCGCGGGCGACGGACGCCTACCGCCTGCCGCGCCTGCGCCGGCCCCCGACGGGGCCGCCGCCGGTGGTGGTCGGCGCCGGCCCCGCCGGCCTCTTCGCCGCCCTGACCCTGGCGGAGGCGGGCGTCGCGCCCAGCCTCATCGAGCGCGGCAAGGCGGTGGAGGCGCGCGCCCGCGACGTCGCCAAGCTCTACGCCCGCGGCGTTCTACAGCCCGAGTCCAACGTCTGCTTCGGCGAGGGCGGCGCCGGCACGTTCTCCGACGGCAAGCTCTACACCCGCATCAACGACCTGCGCGTGCGCCGCGTCCTCGAGCTGCTGGTGGCGCATGGCGCCCCCGCTGGGATCTTGATCGACAACCGCCCCCACCTGGGCACCGACCGGCTGGTGCACCTGCTGCAACAGATCCGCGCCCGCCTGCTCGACCTGGGCGCCGAGGTGCGCTTTGGCACCCAGGTGCGCGGCTTTTCGGCCACCGCCGGCCGGCTCACCGGCATCGAGCTGGGCGATGGCAGCCGCCTGCAGGCCGAGGCGGCGCTGGTCTGCACTGGCCACTCCGCGCGGCCCGTCTGGGAGGCGCTGCAGGCCGCCGGCGCCGCCTGCCAGGCACGCCCGTTTGCCATGGGCCTGCGCATCGAGCACCCGCAGGCGCTGATCGACGCCGCCCAGTACGGCCGCCACGCCGGCGGCGATGGCCTGCCGGCGGCCGACTACCGCTTGGTCGACCCGCAGCCACGGCACGGCGCCTGGTCCTTCTGCATGTGCCCCGGCGGCGTGGTGGTGACCACCCCCACGGAGGCCGGCGCCCTGTGCATCAACGGCATGAGCCATTCGTCGCGGGCCGGGCGCTTCGCCAACAGCGCGTTGGTGGTGGGCGTCGATGGCGAGGATTTCGCCGCCGCCGGCTACCATGGCCTGTTTGCGGGCGCCGAGCTGCAGGCGGCCTGCGAGCGCCGCGCCTACGTCGCCGGCGGCGGCGACTTTACCGCCCCAGCCTGCCGGGCGAGCGACTTCGTCGCCGGCCGCGCCTCCACCACCCTCGGGCGCAGCAGCTACCGCCGCGGCCTGCTGGCCGGCGATTTGGCCGGCATCTACCCCGCAGCAATCGAGGCGGCGCTGCGTCGGGCCCTGCAGCGCTTCGCCAAGCAGATCCCCGGCTTCGCCAGCGAGGAGGCCACCCTCATCGGCATCGAGAGCCGCACTGCCTCGCCCGTGCGGGTGCTGCGCTGTCCGCAGACGCTGCAGGCCCAGGGCTGCGCCGGCCTCTACCCGGCCGGCGAAGGGATGGGCTACGGCGGCGGCATCCTCAGCGCCGCGGTCGACGGCGTGCGCGCCGCCGACGCGCTGCTGCGGGCGATGGGCGCGGACTGAGGGGACCGTTTCGGGCGTTAGCAAAAATTTGCTAAGGTTTTCCCCATGTTCTGCCCGCCCACCTCGTCGCCGGCCGCACCGCCTTCTGCTGCGGCATCCGAGGGCCCCGCCTCGAATCGCAGCAGCCACAGCGTCGAACGTAGTCACCTCACCGAAATTTTCGACCTCATGGTCCCTCCGGCACAGGCCGGTGCGCTTACCCGCCTGGCGCCATCCTTGCCGCCCTTGGGACCGTCGCTGGCGGCGAAGGTGCACGACTGTCAGGGCTTGACTGCCCTGCGCCAGCTGGACCTGTCGCACCACCACATCGAGGACGTCGGCGCCACCTACCTGGCGGACGCCCCCCACCTACGCAGCCTACGCGGGCTGCGCCTGGCGGACTGCGACCTCGGCGGCATGGGCGCCGTGGCGATAATTGGGGCCGAGCCTTTTACCGGCCTGACGCTTCTGGACCTCAGCCATAACCGCATTGGCCAGATTGGCTGCCTGGCGTGGGGCACGGCCTCTGGACTCTCTTTGCGCGAGATGAATTTCACCTGTGCCCTGCGCGCGCCCGACACCTACCAAGCCGCCTCCCTGCCGACGCTGAAGGACTGGCGTCGCCACCTAACCATCCTGCTGATGCCGCGCCAGGCAGCCCATTTTGCCCACCTGCGGCGCCTGCACCTGGCCGGCAACCACCTCGGCAACGGCATCGTTCTGCAACTGGCGGACTGCAGGTCGCTGCACCACCTGGTCCTGCTCGACCTGCGCGAAAACGACCTCAACGAGCTGGGTGCCAACGCCTTGCTCGCCGAGGACATCCTTTTGCACGCGCTGCAGGACCTCTACCTCAACGAAAACTTCATTCCCGATGCCTACCTCGAGCGCATCCGCCAATGCGCCTCGTTTCCTTGCCTGCGCGCGCTCAGCTGCGCGCGCACCTATGCGGCGCCGTCCGCAGATCCGTCCACGGCACCCTCTTCGGCGTCCTCCTCGGCGTCCTCCTCGACGCCCTCAAACGCGGGCGCTCTGCCGGAGGGCGAGCTGCTCCCGCACCTGCCGCGCCAGCAGCCGACAGTGCGCTGGCGGCGCCTTCTCGCCGGGCGACAGCGCGCGGCAAGCTACCTGCGCCGCCTGCACCAATGGCGCATGCCGGGCGGGTGTTTTCGCTAGCGCCAGGTAGGGCTGCAGGGCGTCGGCATTTCCCGCCTCCACCGCGCGCATCAGGCCTTTTTCGGCCTCTTCGTGGGTGGCACCCGTGGGCAACAGCGCTGCAGCCTGTGCCTGCCGCAGCAGGTCCGCTTGGTTTTGCCAAACTTTGTTCTTGCGCGCCTCGCGCAACAGCCGCGCCATGTCGGCGTCGGCAATCTGCCGCAGCCGCGCCACGAGGCCACTTGCCTCCCCCGCGTGCCTCGCCAACAGCGCCAGCAGCGCCGGCGGCCGGGACCCGCCCGGCGTCGCAAAGGCGGCACGCAGCTGGGCTTTGAGCGCTTCGCCCAAGGTTTTGCCGCCGCCTCTGGGGCTGGCGGCGTAGTCCTGCCAGAGGCCGGGGTCGAGGCCCAGCAGGCTCTCCCAGTGCTGGCCCGCGACGGCCTCGTGCAACAGGTTGGCGACGAGCGGCACAGCGGCGGCGCCGGGCGGCGGCAGCAGCCGCGCCAGCAGCTCGGCGTCGGCGCAGGCACAGGCCCGCAGCGGCGCCGAGCGGCCGCAGGCGTCGCGCAGCCACGCCTGCGCCCCGGGCTCGTCGCGGCAGAGGGTGCGCAGCTGCGTCAGCGTCGCCGTGCCTGCGACGTCGAGCAGCTCGGCGTGCTGCGCCGGGATCGCCACCTCCAGCAGGCGCCGCAAAGAGGCCGCGCCACCGGCAGTGCGTGCCGCCAGATCGGCATGCGCAAGCCAGGCCTGCGCCAACAGCACCTTGACCTGGCGCAGCTGCTCGCCGTGGTCATAGTCGGTAGGTGAAGCGTCGGTGCCGAAGCGCTGCAGCCTCTGGGCGACTTGGTTTGCCGCCGCGAGGCCCGGCGGCGGCAGCCCCAACGCCTCCCACTGCGCCGCCGCGGCGGTGCGGCGCGCCGCGGCCTGGTGGGCGACGACTTCGGCCAGCGGCCAGGCGCCAGCGGCGGCAGCCCGGCGGTGCCAGCGAAAGGCACCGCAGAGGGCGCCGGCGAGGCCGATGCCGCCGGAGAGGGGCAGGGCGAGGCCAACGGCGCGTAGCAGCCGCTGGCCGCTAAGGCCGCTCAAAAGGCCCACCGCGCCCGCCGTGGTCGCCCGCAGCAGGCGGGCCGTTTTGGGCTCGTCGGCGGTGGCCGGCGCCCCCCGGCGCGCCAGCAGGCGTGGGCCGTCGCCCGCAGGCGCCGTCAACAGCTCGACGCAGGTGGACGCCGGCGGCTCGAAGTCGGCGTAGGCGACGAGGTCCTGCACGCAAGCCTGAACTTCACGCGCGCGCGCCTGCTGCAACGTCAACGTTTGCGGCCGGCGAGCGCCTACGACACCCGAGAAGGCAGGCATCAGCAAGCGGCCCCCGGCAGGCGTGCCACCCGCTTGGCCAGAAGCGATTTGCCCTGCGCGTCGGCGTACCCCTCCAGCTGCGACCAGAGGCCGACCGCAACGTTGGACTGCTGCGCCAGGCGATGCTGCTCGACGGCGACGTGCAGACACTTGGCGAGCGCCGCAGCGTGCATCGAGCCGGGCGTCACGCCGGCGCCTATCACCGTTGCCAACAGGTCGTTGGCGACGACGTAACGGCACAGCGCCGGCGACAGGCACAGCGCATGGTAGAGGGTGTCGGCGTGGGCGCCCGGCTGCAGCTTGGCCATGGCCCGCGCCAGGGCGCCGGGCGCTTCGGCGTCGAGCGTCAACAGGGCGTGCACGTGCAGATCGGGGTGACCGACCGCCAAGGTCTCCAGCAGCGCGACGTGGCGGTGGCGGCGTGCCGACTGCACGACGCCGGCCAAAAAGGCTTGGTCGGCGCGCCACTGAATGTCGCAGGCTTTCTGGATGCAGGCGTGGGCGTGCGCCATATCCTCGGGCTCCACCATCGCGAAGTTGCGATAGTAGGACTCGCCGAGCTCGAGGTCCTCGCGGTCCCGGTCGCGCTGTTTTTCGGCCGCCCTCTGCTGGCCAAACTCGCGCCGCTTGAGGCGTAGGGCCAAGGTGCGCGCGCCGCGGCCGGCGGCCCAGAGGGCGGCGATGCCCAAACAGGGACCCGGCCACGCCGCGGTATCGAGCTGGAAGTGGCCCTCTTCGCGGCGCCTCAAAGCATGCAGCGGCTGCAGGCCGGCGTGCCACAGGGCGCCCATCGCTCCCAGACAGATGGCGGCACACAGCGGCGCGGGGCGGTTGAGTGGCCATAGGCGGCCGGGCCGCGGGTTGCCGAGGTGGAGCGCGGCGCGCTGCAAACGAGAGGGCGGCGCGGCGATGGCGCCCGGAGGCAGCGTCAGCGCCGCTGGGCGCAGCGGCGGGTAGGGCGGCACGGCTGTAGGTGCCTGGGCGGCCGACGACGGCAAGCTGGGCAACGCTGGCGCCTCCGGCGACGGCGACGAACCGACGATCACGAGGTCCTCGAAATGGCCCTCGCCAGGGCGGGGGCTCTCTTCGGCCACGGTGTCCAACGGCTCTGACGGCGGCCCCGAAAAACCAAAGAAATGAGACAGACGGGCGCTCGCGGGCATACAATCTCCTGGTGACGAGATGCGCAGGAGCTAGCGCGAGCCCTCTGTTGGAGTCAAGTTTCGGCGATCCTTGCGCCCTCCGGCGCCGCGCAGACGGGCGGCCGCAAAATGTTGCGCGGCCCCAACGCCCACAGGGCCCCGGCGAGCAAAAACAGCGCCGGCACCATCAGCATGGCGTTGCGCAGCGAGGAAAGGTCGGCGACGTAGCCCATGAGGCTGGGGGAGATGGCGTCGCCGAGCAGGTGGATAAAGAACACCGAGGTGGCCATGGCGGTGGCACGGTAGGGGGCGGGCACGGCGTTGATGATCTGCGCGTTGACCGGCCCACTGCACAAAAACATACAGAACAAAGCGACCAACAGGGCCCAGAAGAACACGGCCTCGCTCGCCGCCAGCAGCGCCCCCAGGGAGAAAAAGGTGGCGCCCACCATCGACAGGGCATTGAGCCAGCTGTAGCCGTAGGGGTGATGGCGCTGCCAGTAGTCGCCCAGGCTGCCGCCGACCAGCGTCCCGACCATACCCATGATGGCGGTGACGCTGCCGAAGATGAGCATCCCCTGCGCCATCTCGTAGTGGCGCACCCGCGCCAGGTAGCTGGGCATCCAGAAGGCTAGGCCGCCGAGGGCAAAAGTGGAGGCGGTGTTGCCGGCGACGGTGAAGACAGAGAGGCGGTTGCGGCGCAGGTCGCCATAGATCTGCCTCAGGCTGCGCGCCGGTGCGGGCACCGCGGCCTCGGCGTCGTCGGCGGCACCGCGCTTGGGATCGCGCAGGCAGCGGGCCAAAGCCGCCAGCGCCATGCCCGGCAGGCCAACCCAGACAAAGGCGTGCCGCCAGCCGACCGCCGCGTCCAGCACGCCGCCGAGCAGATAGCCAAGCGCCCCGCCGACTGGGGTGGCGAAGTAGAAGTAGGAGAGAACCCGGCCGCGCCGCCCCACCGGTACCATGTCGCAGAGCATCGCCGGCGCGATGACGCCGTAGGCGGCCTCGCCTACCCCGACGGCCGCGCGCACCCCCAGCAGGGTCCAAAAAGTATGCGCCAGGCCGCTGGCGGCGGTGGCCAGCGACCACAGCCCCACGCCCCATGCCAGCAGGGTCGGCCGGCTGCGGCGGTCGCCCATGACGCCGAAGAGCGGGCAGACCAGCAGATAGACGAGGGTGAAGGCGGAGCCCAACATGCCCCCCTGGGTGTCGCTCAGCTGCATCTCACGCTGCATGCTGGGGAGCATGGCGGCAACCAGCTGGCGGTCGAGGTAGTTAAGCAGGTTCATCGCCACCAGGGCGGTGAGCGACAGCCAGGGCAGCACCTGCTTGTTGCGGCGCGGCACAGGCGGTGACGAAGGGGGGCTGGGCTCCAACATGGCGCCCAGGGGTATGGCACAAAGTGGCCGCCGGCCCCAACCGACCCCATACTCATCGTATTCCTTTTCTTCTCGCCGACCTTGCCGAAGGACCCACCGTGCAGCACCGTCTAATTTTGCTCGCCACCGCCATTTTGGGCTGCGCCGCCGCCTTTCTTTTCGAGGTCGCCGCCCGCCAAGAAAGCACCCCCATGGCCTCCTCGCTCAGCCCCCGCAGCCGCAAGCCCGCC
>JBBSTS010000074.1:0-6652 GCA_038235675.1 Myxococcota bacterium
CGCCGTTGTCGGCGAGCGCTACGTCGTTGCCCCCCTAAGAGGCGAGCTGGTCGCCATCGACTGGCCCCGCTGGCATCGCCAGCGCCTGCTCCAGGCCTGCCTGGCGCTGCCGTCGCCGGCTCCCAGCCAGCGCCTGCTGTTGCCGCAGACGCTGCGCTTGGCGGCGCCGTGGGAGACGGCTTTTGCCGCCGCCGACGACGTGCTCGCCCCTTACGGCTTCGACCTGCAGGCCGTCGGGCCGCAGGCCTATGCGGTCTGCGCCCTGCCGGCGGTGCTGGGGGAGGCGCCGCCGGCGGCGACGGCCCTGGCCTGCCTGCAGGCTTATTTTACCGCTGGCCCAGCTGGCGACGCGGCGGCGGCGCTGCGGCCCGAGGTCTGGCGGGCGGCGGTGGCGATGCAGCGGGAGGTGCCGCAGCCGTCGCTGGTGGAGCGCCAGCTGCGTCAGCTCGAAAGGGAGGCCACGGGCCCCGGCGCTCCGAGCGCCCAGGTGGGCATGCGGCAGATGTCGCCGGCTTTTTTTTCAGGCCTGTTTCAGACTGCGGCGGGCTTCAGAGCTTCTTGAACATCTCGCGGTTGGGCTGGTAGCCGGTACGGGCGTAGAAACGCACCGCCTTGGGCGCCGTGTGCAGCAGGCAGTGGGCGATCCCCTGGGCACGAAACCAGTCCTCGCACAGCGCCAGCAGCTGGGCGCCCACCCCCTGGTGGCGATAGGCCGGCTGGACGAACATCTGGTCGACGTAGCCGCAGCGGCAATCCGGCCGCAGCCGGAAGATGGGGTCGTGACGAAGGACGTCGCCGCGGCACAGGCCGATGGCCCCTGTACCCACCTCGGCCAAGAAGATTTCGACTTCCGGCGCGGCGAGGGCCGCGGTGATGTCGTCCGGCAGTCGGCGGCGGATCTGCTCGGCTTCCTGCGGTGCCCCCAGCTCCACCACCAGCTCGTCGAACAGACGCACCACCACCGGGTGGTCGGCGACCACGGCGGTGCGGTAAGTTGGCGCTTCTTTGAGCATGGTGTGCATCGGCTGCCCCTCTGCGCTGTGCGCCCCATCTGCGACGCAAGCAGCCCTGGGCGCCGCATGCGGGCCCCCGAAATGCCTAGCAGAAGGTCGCAGAGGTGGGCAAGCAGGGGCGCTTGGGCGGTTGACAGGCAGCGATGCGTCCCTTAAGAAATGGGCGCCTTTGCACCGGCGAGGGTCGTTAGCTCAGTTGGTAGAGCAGGAGACTTTTAATCTCTTGGCCCCGAGTTCGAGTCTCGGACGACCCACCATCCGCCCTGCTGCTTGGCGGGTGCCACAACTTTGCCGCCCAGCTCCGATGGCCTTAGCTTTTCTTTGGCGTGCTCCAGCAAGTTCGATAGCCCGCGCCCGCTTGCCGGCGGTAGGTTACGAACGCACCCCTAAGCGAAGAGGCCCCCCATGGCGGACAGCTCCATTGCCCCCAAACCGCAAGTTCCCCAAAGCGTCGTCGTGGTGCCCAAGGGCCAGAGCGTCGCGGCCGACGCCAGCGGCGCCTTTCCTCCCCAGTTTTCCCAGCAGCTCGCCGCCGCCTACGAGCAGCAAAACGGCGTGGCCGTCTCTGGCAAGACGGCCGAAGAGCTGGGGCTGAGCATCACCGACGCTGGGCAGAGTGCAAGTGGTGACGAGCAATACGTTCTACACCCCAGCGGCGGCACGGCCGACGGCACGAGCAAGGCCACCAACGACGTGTCCGGCGGCAATGGCCAAAACGCTGGGCTCGCCAGCGATCCGGTAGGGGGCACGCAGGCGCTGTCGCCGCAAACGCAGGCCGTCACTTCGTCGCCGGAGTTCAAATCGGCCGTCGACATGACGGCGGCAGATGCCTCGGACCTTTCCGGAAACTTCATCGAGTCCGGCCTTTCCTCCTTGCTGGGGGCTCCTGGCGTCAACGTACAGGCCATCGTGCAGCAGGTGTTGATGCAGGCCTATCAAGGCAATCAGAAAGACCTGACGCGCTTCGCCGACCAGGTCAACTTCGCCAACAAAGTCAAAGATGCCCTGCGTCAAAACGAGGACAAGGCCAACAATGCACTGTCTCGGGCGGATTCAAACGGCAACCTGGCCCCAGGCGATTCCTTTAAAGTGCCGAAAGATCCCTCCACGACCTACTCTGGCGATTCTTCGAATCTCGTCCAGTACAACCACGATTTCTCCGACGGCAACCCAGAGGCCCAGCTCTCCAACGATCAGAAGGCTGGCACCCTCACCTCGACCAACAGCATTCAGGCCTACGTTCAAAGCATCGACAACAAACTGCAGTCGGTGGGCGCCGACCAGCAGCAGGCACAGCTGCAGCTGCAAACTTACACTCAGAACTCCACGCAGCTCATGAGCATGATGTCCAACCTCATCAAAACGTATGGCGACGTCAGCTCGAGCATTATTCGCAACATCTTGTAGGCGAAGCCTTAAGGGGCAAGCCGCCGCCGCCCGGAGCCACGCCGGGCGGCCTGCGCTTTGTAGACAAACGGCGGGGCGTCCGGCACACTGTAGGCTTTCCCCCTTCATACGGCGCCTAGCACCGCCGGCCGAGGCCTGTGAGGATGTCTGAAGTCGAGCGGGAGCTGCGCCAGCTGCGGCAAGAGATCGTCGAGTCGCGCAACCAAGCGATTAAAACCGACAACCAGGTGCGCAACCTCACCTTGGACATCCGTGCCTTCGAGCAGCGCTTCGACGGCATCGACCGCCGCGTCCGCCTCACGCACCTGGGCGTCTACGGCCTGCTGACCTTGGTGGTCGCATGTGCCGCCGGCGTCGTCACCACCGTGCGCAGTAAAAGCTACGAAGAAGAGCTGCAGCAGGTGCGCGCCGCCAGCAGTGAGGCGCACGAATTGGACGCCCGGCAGACGGAGGCGCTCAAGCGGCGCCTGGACGACGCCGAGCGCAGCAAGCGCGCCTACAGCCAGGCAAGCGACGTCGCAGCCCGAATTTTCGACCTGCTCGATCGGCAGCAGGAGGGGCCGGCCGGCGACTTGCTCGATGCCCTGCAGGTCGGCGAGCTGACGCCCCTGGAGCGCCGCCTGGCCAATAAGCGTCTCGAAGAGCTGCGTCGCCGCAGCGCCGAGGCCGCCTACCGCATGGGCCGCCAGGCCGCCCTCACTGGCCGCCACGATGCCGCCATCGTCAGCCTGCGCCGCGCCCTGAGCCTGCAGGCCAATGGCCGCGTCGCCGCGCCCTCCCGCTACATGCTCGCCGGCAGCCTCTACAGCAGCCACCAATACGAGCAGGCGGAGCCGCTCTGGCGCGCCCTGCGCAAGTCTGAAGATCCAGCCATCGTCCATGAGGCGACTTATTTTCACGCGGCGGCCCTGGCACACCTCGGCAAGCGCGAGGAGGCCAGCAAGTTATTTGGCCAGCTGCTGCGCGGCGACCACCGCTTCGTCGGCGCCAGCCGCGCCTACCTCAGCGCCCTGCAAAATGGCTTCGAGCTTCCCACCGACCTTCCTGGCGGCCGTATCCGCCTGTCCAAGTTGGCGGCGGCCGCGGCGCCGCCTGTAAGCGCGCCGGTCGCTGTCCCCGTGCCGGCTCCGGCTCCCGTGCCGGCCCCGGCCCCCGCGGACGGCAGCAACTAGAGGGCAGCAAAAAAACAATCTGGACAAGGCGTTTTCACGCAACATCCCCCTGGGGGCCGCGATATTGAGTTACCACCGTTGCGATTGCCGCAGAACGTGGGAGCAAAATATGATTCAGCGACTTTTGGGTATGATGGGCTGGAATACCTTGACGCCCACGCTCGGTGCCAACCTAAGCGCTCAGGCCACCGCCAGAGCGCAGTGGGACTACCTCGGCGCGGCGGTCAACAACCCGCTGCAGGAGCGCTTACGGGCTGAAAAAGACCTGGCCGAGGAGCGCCGGCAGGCGCCAAAAAAACGCACCACCCTTCTCGACGGCCTGGCAGTGAGCCTGATCACCCACAAGCGCGACACCGGCGAACAGCCGCGCCGCAGCCCCTGGCAGCGCCGCAGACGTCAAAGGCCACCGCATTGACCCTCCGCTTCAATCGTCGATGACGCCCTTGCCGAGGACGTCGGAAACCGCCGCCAGGCTGGCCGCATGCAGCGGACCGTTGCTGGCGCAGATGCCGCCGCGGGTGTGGGTGTCGACGTCGTTGTAGCGCAGCGGCCGCCCCTGTAGGTCGGTGACGCGGCCGCCGGCGGCGTGCAGGATGGCCTCTGGGCCGCAGACGTCCCACTCGTGAGTTTGGTCCGAGGTGGAGATGTACAGGTCCGCCTCCTGCTCGCATATTTTGGCAATCTTGAGGCCGACGCTGCCGGCACGAAGGGTCTTTTTGACGCCCAACGAAGCAGCGATGCGCAGCAGGGTGGGGGAGCGGTGGGTGCGCGACATGGCCAAGGTCGCCGCCTGCGGCTGCGCCTGTTGCCCGACGCGCAGCGCCCGCCGGCCGCGCGGGTCCTGGACGAAGGCGTCGCCACCGCCGCCGCAGTACAGGCGTTGCTCGGTGGGCTGGTAGAGCACCCCAAGCACCGCGCGGCGCTCGATGGCCAGCCCCACCATCACCATGAAGTGGCCGCTGCGGGCCAAAAATTCGCGCGTGCCGTCGATGGGATCGATGCACCACACGCGGCGGCTGCTCTGGCGCGCGGCGCGCGCCGGGCCGAGCTCCTCGCTCTCTTCGGCGACGATGGCGTCGTCGGGAAAGGCGCGGCCAATCGCTTCGACCAGCATTTGGTTCGCCAGCTTGTCGGCAGTGGTGACTGGGTCGCTGCGGGCCGCGTCCTTGTAGTCCACCTCGACGCCCCGCGCGTAGAGGGCCAAAACCGCGGCGCCCACTTTTTGCACCAAAGGGCACAAAACAGCCATTTCGGCGGCATACGTGGGGTCGGCGGACATAAGAAAGGGGACCTCGAAGGGGGCAAACGGTTGACCTGTGCAGTGTAGGGTGCCACAGATCGCGAAGATTTTGCAAAGGGGCCCCATGCCAAACGCGATGAAACACCTCATTTTGGTCGGCAGCGGCAAAGGAGGCGTCGGCAAATCCACCGTCGCCATCCACCTGGCGCTGGCGCTGGCGCAACAGGGTCATCGCGTCGGGCTGCTTGACGCCGACATCTACGGCCCCTCCCTTCCCACACTGCTCGGACCCGCCGGTAAACCCAAGTCGCCGGACGGCAAGCGGATCCTGCCGGTGGAAAAATTCGGCATCAAGCTCATGTCGATGGGTTACCTGGTCGACCCCGAGGCGGCGATGATGTGGCGCGGCCCCATGCTCGCCGGTGCCGTGAGCCAGTTCGTCAGCGACGTCGAGTGGGGCGATCTCGACTTCCTCATCTTCGACCTGCCGCCGGGAACCGGCGACGTACAGCTAAGCCTGGCGCAAAAATTCAAGGTGCGCGGTGCGGTGCTGGTCACCACGCCGCAGACCGTCGCCCTCGCCGACGTGGTGCGCGCCAAGGCGATGTTCGACAAGGTCCGCATTCCTACCCTCGGCCTGATCGAAAACATGAGCTACTTCATCTGCGACCAATGCGACGCCCGACACGAAATCTTCGACCATGGCGGCGGTGAGCGGGCCGCCGTGCGCCTAGGGGTGCCTTTTTTGGGGCGGGTGCCCATCGAGCCCAAGCTGCGTGAGGGCGGCGACGTCGGCCAGCCGCTGTTCAACTTGGCGCCGCAGAGCGCCAGTGCCGCGACTTTTTTGAAGATCGCCGCGGACCTCACCGAGCGCGTCGAGAGCGAACACGCCCAGAGCCAGCGTCAAGAGGTACGCAAACGCTCGCTGAAGATCATCCGGTCCTAGTGCCCCGTCTCACAGAACTTTGCACCATCCTCGCGGCTCTTGACGCAAAGTTCTGTGAGACGGGGCACTAGAGACCGATCTGCCTGTTTGTTGGCGCGGCGAAATGACTTAAGCTCAGGGCCATGAAGCGCGGACGATGGAGGACGGCGAGCATGGCGCTCGCAGCGACGTGGGCAGGTGCGGGGCTGTCGGGCTGCGACCGGCCGGGCTGCGACGGCGTGGTGGTGACCAACCCCGCGGCGCCGCAGGTGACCCGCTTCGAAATCGTCGACAGCTTTCCTGACGACCCGTGGACGCTGGTGCTGGCCATCGATTTCGCCAATGCCTCGCCGGCCCTGCGCAGCGGCAACGCCCTGTTTTACGTCGGTCCCTCGACCGATCCCTTGCGCCTGCCGCTGCAGCAGCCCTTCGCCCAGGTGGGGCTGCCGACCGACGCCCCCAGCGGCCGTTTGGGGATGCTCTTTCCCCTCAACAGTGGCCTGATCCAAGACGGCGATCTGCTGCGCCTGGCGGTGCAGCTGGAAGAGGGCAATGCCGGCGACCAAAACGGCCTGCGCAGCAACTGTTCGAGCATGGACCTGAGCTTCGACGTACGCGCCCTGCGCCAGACCGCCCAGCTGTTGCGGCGCGCGGCGGCAAACGTTCGCCACTGGCTGCTTTGACGTGGGCGCCGCGCCAGGCTCGCCGCCCTATGCCCTCACCCAGGCAACGCAGGATTTTTTGACCCACCTCGACGTCGAGCGCCACCTCTCGAGCCACAGCCTGGCGGCCTACAGCAGCGATCTGCGTCAGTTGGTGGCCTACTGTCGCAAGGTTGGGCGCATGGAGATCGCCCGCATCCGGCCGCTGGACCTGTCGCGTTTTTTGCAGGGCC
>JBBSTS010000075.1:0-6647 GCA_038235675.1 Myxococcota bacterium
AGAAGTACAGGTCGGCCAGGCCGGGCTTGCCGTCTTTCGCCTGCCACTGCAGGCCGTACTCGTCAGGCTCGTTGAGGACGTCGACGAGCAGGTGGTTGCGCACCACCGGGTCGGCGCTGAGCTCGGCGACCAGGCGGGCAAAGTTTTTCGCCCAGGTGGCGCTGTCTTCGAGGGCGCTGGTGTCCTCGCGCAGGTGGTTGTCGATGAGGACGTAGAAACCGTTGTGGGCGTAGAAGGAGACCACCCACTTGTAGCGCTCCCAGACGCTCGAGTTAGGCAGGTAGCTGTTGCACTGGCCGTTGGGGCGGCTCGGCGGCGCCACCTGCGGCGGCACCGTTTGCGGCAGGCTCTGGCCGCTGAGCAAAACGCTGCGCGCCACGTCGGTGGCGCTTGGTAGGCTGCAATTTTGGGCAAAATTGCGTGGCTGAAGCTTTAACAGATCTTTGAAACTGAAGGGCAGACGCACGGCGTTGAAGCCCAGCAGCTGCTGGCGGTAGACGATGCTGGCGAAGTCTAGGGCGATCCCCGGGCCGCCCCACAGGCCATCGACCATCGTCTGGCCGTTGTTGAATCCGAAATAGTTGAAGCCCTTGAGGGTTACCTGCTTGCCTTTGCTGTCGTACAGGGCGCCGGCATAGGAGAACAGGGCCTGGCTGCTGGCGGTCGCGCTCGCCTCGGCCTGGATGCGGGCCTGGCCGGTCGAGTCGCCGCAGCCGGCAAAGCCCAACAAAGCGCCGCAGAGGGCCGTCAGCGAATTTTTACGAAAAAAGGTGGGGAAGGACATGGTGCGACTCCTGCAAAATTTACCTGCCTGACCCTATTAGCCGGCCGGCGGCGGCGGGTCAAAAAAGGCGCCAAAGCGCAGGGCGATGGCGCTGGCACGGTACCAGAAGATCCGCTGCAGCTGCTGACGAACGAAGAAAAAGTGCGCCAGGCGCCCCAGAGGGCCGAGGGGCAAAGCGTAGTAGACGCGGTCTTGCATCTGGGTGCGGCCGTCGGCCAGGGCCTCGAAGCGGTGCTCGTGCCACCAGGCGGTGTAGGGGCCCTGCTCCTGCGCGTCGACGAACAGGGCAGGGGACTCCCACTTGGCGATGCGCGTGCGCCAGCGTAGCGGCAGGGGACCTATCTGCAGGCGGTAACGGATCTGGGTGCCGGCTTCGACCTCTTGCGGCGGCGACCCTAAAATCTGCATCGCCATCGCTGCTGGGGTCATCAGCCCAAGGTTTTCGGCGCGGCAGAAAAAGGCGAAGACCTGCGGCAGCGTCGCCGCCAGCTCGGTGCGCGCCTGCAGCAGGTAGCGGGCTCGTCGTCGGCGGGTGTAGGCTTCGGCCAGCGGCAGGGGGCTGTCGGGGCCCATGGACGTAAGCTGTACGACTTTTGGGTCGAGCAGCTGCGCCAACGCCTTGTCCAAGGTGGGGTAGCGGTGGACGAATCCCAGCGCCTGGGCCCGCTGCGGCAGGGCACGGCAGCTCGACAGGGCCACAGCCGCCGCCTCGCCCAGACGCAGACGCAGGGCGAAGGCCGGCACGGGCAGTCGGGCCGGCTTGCCGAGCGCGCCGGCCAGTGCCGCGGTAAAGGTGGCTTGCTCGACAGGGTGGGGGGCGACGGCGTTGAGCGGCCCAGCATAGGCCTCCTGCTCGAGCGACAGGTGCAGCAACTCGACCAAGTCGTGGAGGTGGATCCATGGCAGGACCTGCCGGCCGCTGCCGACCGTGCCGCCGAGGCCAGCCATGAAAAGTGGCAGCAGCGCCCCGAGCATACCGCCCTCGTGCCCCAGCACCACGCCGATGCGCGGCTGCACCAGGCGCACCCCCAGCGCCTCCACCTCGTGCGCGGCAGCTTCCCAGCGCTGGCAGAGGTGGGCCAAAAAGTCGTCGCCAGGCGCCTGGGATTCAACCACCTCGGCGGCGCCGCAGTCGCCGTAGAGGCCGACGGCAGAGACGGCGACGAGGACCTTGGGACGCTGGCTCTGTGAGCGAATGGCCTCGACGATGGCGCGGGTTGTGTCGACGCGGCTGGACAACAGCGCCGCCTTGCGCCGCCCTGTCCAGCGACCCTTGAGCACGTTTTCGCCCGCCAGGTTTACCACGGCGTCGGCGTCGGCCACGGCGGCCGAGAGGGCCGATGCCTGCGCCTCGGGGGCGCCGCCGCCGTCGATCAGGCGGCATTCGTTGCCCAACAGGTTGCGGCCGCGCTGCATGGAGCGAACGAAGGCGACAGGAGTATGGCCGGCGCGGCAGAGCCGCAAAACCAAGGCACGGCCGACGAAGCCAGTTGCCCCTAAAATGAGAACACGCATGGGTTTAGGCGTACGCGCAATCGACGCCGTCGTAAAGCAAACCTATTTCGCCGCGCGCCTAAGGCGCCGCGGCACCGACGCCCGCGGTTGCGGCGGCGCTCGCCGCGGCGACCTGCTGCGTCGTGTACGACTTCGCCACGGGAACTGCAGGCGGCAGGGGCACCAAATCGCCAAAGATCGCCCTGAGGTCCTGTGGCAGGTTCAGCATCCCCTCCACCATGCCCACGACCATGGTGAAATCGTAAAGTTCGACCAGTGCTTTCGGTGGCCTTTGGCTGGGCGAGCTGAGCTTTTGCAGGCGCGTCTCGAGGCTCTCGATGTCGCTCAACAGGTTCGGCAGCCGCGGCAGCAAACCGCGGTAGCGGCCGATGATCGTGGCGAATCGGTCAACATGTCCCAAGTCAGGCCACTTGCGCATCAATTTGACCGTCGCCTCACCCACCATCACCTGGCGGCGGTAGAAGCGCCGTGCGGTCGTCGGGTGCAAATGGTGGCCAATGGCCCTCTCGCGGTAGAGGAAGCGCACCCCGAGCTTCTCCAGGCGCATGCCTAAATCGGTGTCCTGATAGCCGTAGACGAAGGTTTCATCGAAGCCATCTACCTGCCGCAGCAGCGCGCTCCTCAGAGAGATGTTGGGTGAGTAGCAGTATTTGGCCGGCACGTTCTCGGTGTCACGGATGAGCGAAAAACAGAACTGTCGCGCCGGCATGCTGAGCCAGCGCATAAACGGGGTCATCTGGACGTCGGGGTGGTAGGGCAAAAAACCCAGCACCACCACCTGCTGTTCGCCCTGTTCCAGGTGCGCCTGCACGTGGGTGGCACAGAGATCTTCGTGGGCGATGATGTCGGCGCAGGTGAGCAGCTGCAGCTCGCCTGTGGCGGCGCGGATCCCCGCATTGGTGGCCGCGGACTGGCCGCCGTGCGCCGCAGAGATGAGGCGTACGGGCACACTGCCACGGTAGGCCGCGACGATGGGCGCCGCCGGCACCGGCGCGCCATCGTCGACCACGATGATCTCTTTTGGCGGCTGGCTCTGGGCCGCGAAGCTGGCCAGCGAAGCGGCCAAGGTCGCTTCGTTGTTGTAGTAGGGCATGACGACGGAGAGGGAGGACATCGGCGACACCAGCGTTTTTAAAGGGCGCAGAGCAGGGCTTCGTCGAGCAGCTCGGAGTAAGGGCTGGCGGTGGCCAGGCTACCGACGGCCTGCTGCAGCTCATCCACCGCCGTTTGGGTGTCGCCGGCGCGCAGGGCCGCCTCGCCCAGGGCCCCGTGCAGCTCGGGGGCATCGCCATAGGTGTTGACGTAGGCCGTCACCACGTCTCGGGCTGCTGCCTCGCCGCCCAGTGCGCGGCTCAGCGTCGTCAGCGCCAGCAGCGCCTCCGGGTCGCGTGGTGCCTCGCCGAGGGCCAAGTTCAAGAACCGTAGGGCGTCGTGGGTCTGCTCGAGGCCCAGGGCGACGCGGGCCAGCCCCAAGAGCGGCCGCACCGTCGCCAGCTGGATCTTGAGCGTGCAGGTGCGCAGGCCGACGGCTTCGTCGAAGGCGGCCGCGGCCTGCTCGAGGTGCTCCGGTCCGCAAAGCTCGTGCAGCTCACCTAGGCGCAGCAAAAAGGCCGCGTTGGGGGCAATCTTTTCTTTCCACGGCAAAAGGAACTCGAGCGCCTCTTGCGGTGCCTCGGGGTAGAGAAAGAGCAGTGCAGGTTTGTGGGCCTCGGGGAAGAGCCCGGCAGCAATCAGCGCCAGACATTCGCCGGCAAAGCGCAGCGCTTTGAGCTCGGCAGGCGCGAGCTGCTCGAGCGCGGCACGCGCCTGGGGGGCGGCCTCCGTCAGCAGCATGCTGTCGTCCCAGAGGCGTGCCTGCTCCAGCAGGCGCGTCCAGGCGTAGAGGTTCTTGGGGTCTTCGTCGACCGCCTGCTGCCAGCGCGGGCGCAGCGCTTCTCGACCAGCGCCGGGGTCGAGGACCTCTTCGACCATGGCGTTGCAGTCGAGGTGCCCCTGCAGCGCAAAAATCTGCCACGCGTGCGCGGCGGTGGCCTCCAGAAGAGACTCGTCCAGCTCGTCGGGGCGCTCGGCGCTGAAGCGCAGGCGCGCATCGCGACGAAAGAGGCGCGGCTGGTAGGAGACCACCGGCTCGCCCTCGGGGAGGGCGTGGCGCAAGGTGGTGCAGCCGACGCCGAGGTTGGGATCTTTGACCGCGGTGGCGACGGCGCTGACCCACTCCGCGTCGGGAATTTCGTCGATGTGCAGCCAGGCGATCCACTCGCCCTGCGCCATCTCGAGGCATGCATTGTGGGCCTGCCACAGAGGCATCTCTCGCGCGACGCTCTGCACCTGCGCGCCGGCGGCCTGCGCGACTTGCGCCGTGCCGTCCCGCGAGCCGTGGTCGAGCAGGCACAGCTGGGCCTGCAAGGGTTTGAAGGCCGCCATAAACCGTGGCAGCCGCGCGTCGATGTCCTGCCCAACCAAACACAGCGTAAGTGTCGTCATGAAGGTCAAGGTAGCATGGGGTAGGCAAAGTAAAAAAAAGTGTGCGCCCCGTCGCGATCGTGCTGCGTCAGAGTCGCGAGGCGGGCACCACGATCACCTGGGTAGGGCCGATGACCCTGCCGAAGTCGTTGTCGCTGATGATGTAGAGGTCGCCGTTGTCCGCCCATGCCAGGCCTTCGAGGTTGGGCACCGAGGCGTAGTAGCGGGTGAAGTCGAGCACCAATTCGGGGATGAGCAGGGTGGGGGTGGCGCTGGCATCGACGGCCTTGGGAATACGCACGCGCAGCAGGCGAGAGACGCCAAAGTGGCGCTCGATCGCCAGCAGCTCGATGCGGTCGCTGTGCTGCGGATCTTCGCGACAGCTGATCGCGGAGACTTTGCCGATGCGCGAGGTCAGGCCGATGGCGAAGGTCTCCCAGCTCTTTTTGTCGAGGTCGTAGCGCCCCAGCGGTCCGTAGCGTTTTCCTTTGGCGGTGATCTGGGCGCTCTCGACGGCAGCAAAAAGGCTGCGGCCGACGTGGCACAGCCCGCCGATGCCGGCGTTGGCATGGGTGCGCATGTCGCCCCAGGCCCTGTAGGGCATGCGGATTTTATCCACGACGTGCGCGACGCCGTCATCGATGCGCAAAACCTCGATGGCGTCGAAGGCGCGGCTGCTGTGCTGCGTCTCGGTGCCGACGAGAAAACGCCCATCTTCCAGGCAGGTCAGCGATTCAAGGTCGGCGTCGGAAGCAGCGCCTCGCACGGGTACCGGCGAGGCCGACAGGCCGGGGTGCTCGCCGGTGAGGCGCAGACGCAGAAATGCCCGCTGGCGCTCGGGCAGGCCCCAAAAGGCTCCATCTGGCCCGCGTGCCAGGTCGGAGATCCCCTTGTAGTCTCCCACTTCGAGGGCGAAGCGGCGCAGCGACTCAACTGGGGGCGCCGCCGAGGCCAGCGACAGGCTCATCGTCTGCATGAGCGCCAACGTCAAAAAAAAGAGGGTGCGTCGCTGGCGACGCGTTTGGCGGCGCCGTCGCCGCATCGCGACGAAAAAATCAGCTTGCATCGCGTGGGCTTAGCACGCGGGACGCGGCGGCGAAAGCCCGGCGGCGGGTTGCCGAAAGAGGGTAGAGTTTCTGTGAGACGGGGCACTAGGGCACCTGGTGGTGGCGGCTGCCGTTGAGGTGGCTCAAAAACGTCTGCCACAGGGCGATGTTAAAGGCGCGCGACTGCGGGTCGCGCTGTAGGGTCGTGTAGGCAAAATTACGCTCCGGATCGGCCTCGTTCATTTTGCCGACTTCGTCCTTGTCCCACAGAACGGGGCGCTCGGGATGGAATTGCCAGCCGAAGACGTGGCTGTAGGTACGGTGGCGGATCCCCTCGATCACCTTGCCGTCGAGGCTGGTGGCGGTGACGTCGTAGTGGACCCCCACCCTTTTGACCGCCTGATGGTGGATGCTCATGACGTGCGGCACGATGTGCTCGGCGTCGCTTATCAGGCGCAACGTGTCAGGGGCGCGAAGCGTCAAGCGGATGGGATGAAAGATGCCGGCGGCGACCACGGGCTCGGGGTCGAGGGCGGCCCAGGAGTTGCGATGTAGGGTGGCAGGCGCGCTGGCTTGCACCTGCTCGAGGGTGTGCTGGCCGTAAATCTCCGAAGGAATGTCCTGAAAGAGGCTGCCGCCGTCGGCGACGTTGAGGGACTGCATGCCGACGCAGATGGCCATGACGGCGTAGTCCGGCCGCTTGGCGATCAGCGCCGGCAGCTGTGGATTGCGGCCAGTGCCCAAGAGGTGGGCCAAGAAGGCGATCTCGAACTGATGGCGGTGTGGCGTCTCGATGACCGTGGTCAGCAGCGTCGCCTCGCCCTACATCGCCGGGGGAA
>JBBSTS010000076.1:0-6537 GCA_038235675.1 Myxococcota bacterium
ACTCCGCCGAGGGAGCCAGCCGCCTCGGCAACGCGGGCGGCAAGGGCGGCCGGCGACAGCCGGGCGGTGGCGCTGCCGTAGACGCTGGTGCACAGATGGGCGAGGCCGGCCTCTTCTTGCCGCTCGTAGCGCAGGCCCCCGAGGGCCACCGCGCGCAGGCTGGTCACCGGACCTGAGTCGGGCGCCAAAATCAACACCGCGCCGCCCGGCAAGGTGTGCCGCTGAGGGCTGGGCGCCGTCGCCGCCCGGCGCCCGGCGGGGACCTTTTGCGGCGGCCACAAAGGCGCGATCGCCTCCCCCAGCGCCGCATCGGTAAGCTGCGAGGCGCTGCCCGGAGCGTACTGCAGCACCACCGCCGGCGGCGCCGCGAACAGCTGGCGGGCGGCGGCCATCACCGCCGCCGGCCGCACCGCTGAAACGGCGGCGTGGTACTGCGCCTCGAAGGCCAGGGCGCCGGCGGCGACGGCGAAGTAGCCGCGCTTGCGTGCCTGGCCCTGCACCGTCTGTCGGGCATAGGCGTCGTCGCTGAGCAGCTGCACCTGGGCGCGGCGCACCTCGCCGGCGCTCGGGGGCGCGTGGCAAAGCTCGGCCAGCTCCCCGCAGATCTGCGCCAAAGCCGGCTGCAGCTGCGCGGCTGGCAAACTGGCGCTGACCATCATCAGCCCCGCGTCGGTGGGGGTGTAGGCGTAGGCGCCGATGTCGCTGCACAGGCCGCGCTGGCGGTGCAATCGATCGTGCAGGCGGGAGGATTCTCCGTGGCCGAGCAGGGTGGCCAGAACGTCGACCGCCGCCAGCTGCTCGCCGTGCAGGCTGGGGCCGGGCCAGGCCAGCGCCAGGCGCGCCTCCTGCACGTCTTCCTCGAGGCGCTCGACGCGCAGTGCCCTCGCCGGCGGCTCCTGTGGCCGCACGGGCCGGCGCAAAGGCGCATCCGGCGCCCGCCAGCCAGCGAAGGCGGCACCGATCTGCGCCTCGATCCGCCCTTCGTCGACGTCACCGACCACCACCAGGGTGACGTTGTCGGGCCGATAGTAGTGGCGGTAAAAGGCCAAGATCCCTTCGCGGGTGAAGCCGCGGACGCTTTCTTCGCTGCCTAAAACCGGCAGGCGGTAGGGGTGCGTGCCGTAGGCGAGGCGAAAGGTCGCCTGCGACAGCCGCCGTGCCGGACTGTCCTGGGCTCGCAAGATCTCCTCGACCACCACCTCGCTCTCGCGCTTGAGCTCCTCGGGGTCGAAGGTAGAGTTTTGCAGCGCATCGCTGAGGGCGTCGAGGCCCAGCTCGACCTCGTCGCGCGGCACCACCAGGTGGTAGACGGTCTGGTCGAAAGAGGTCCAGGCGTTGACCTCGCCGCCGGCCGACTCGATGTCGCGCGCCAGCTCCCCGACCTTCCGGCGCTGGGTGCCTTTGAAGAGCATGTGCTCGTGCAGGTGCGCCAGGCCCGCCTGCGCCGCGGTCTCGTCGGCGCCGCCGACGCCCACCCAGGCCTGCAGCGCCACCACCGGCGCCGCGCCGACGCGCTCCCAGATGGTCTGAAGGCCGTTGTCCAAACGCATGCTCGTAAGCTGCTCGTCCATCTCGTCCCCTGCCGGGCGGCCATCGCCCCGATATTTACTGTCGCATCAATGGCGCCGGCGACAAAGCGGCCAGAGGCCGCCTTGATCGCCTCCCGGACCGCCACTTATCATTGATGTTTTCACGGCCTCCCCCCCTGGGCAGGCCTCCTTCTACCGATCGGAGCTTTTCATGCTGACCTTCAAACACCTCCACGCCGGCCGTGCCGGCGCCGCCCTCGGCGGCCTGTCGCTGCTGCTCTCGGGCTGTGGTGAGTCTCCCAGCCTGCGCGCCGAGCACGCCGAGCTGCTGCGCCGCGAGCTGCCGGTACAGCACCACGCCGCGCTGTCGCCCGACGCCGAACATTGCGCTCAGCTATACGCTCCAGTGCAGGCGCAGCTCGATCGCCTGCGCAGCTCGCGCGGCTGGGCGGCGATGGCCGCGACGCCGCAGTACCAGAAATTCGTCCGCCTGGCGGCGGACGCACCGGCCTACGCCCCGCGCCACCTGGCCGGCGGCGCCAGCGAGACGCCCACCAACCCGACGCCGCCAAACGAAGAGGGATTCTCCACCGCCCCCGAGGGCGAGAAGGCCGGCGGCGCCAGCAAAACACCCACCAATCCTACCCAGCCAAACGAAGAGGGATTCTCCACCGCCCCCGAAGGCGAGAAGGCCGGCGGCGCCAGCAAAACACCCACCAATCCTACCCAGCCAAACGAAGAAGGGTTCTCCACTGAGAAAAGCCTGCGGGCCGACGGCAACGCCTGTGACGCCACAGCGCTGCAGCAGGCGCACGCGGCACTGGCGACCACGCCGGCCCTGCAGGCGCTTCGCCGCCAAGCTCATTTTGCCGAGCTGCTGCGGGCGACCGAGGGCCTGATCGCCGCAGGGTGCTCCCTCTAGAGCTTTGGCTAGGGTTGCGCCGCTGATCACAAGTGGCGGCGCAGCCCTTTGTAGGCCGCTGCATGCCCCGTCACGGTGGGACCAAAGAGCAGGTGGCGACAGTCGCACTGGCCGACGGCATGCACCGCCGGGTACTGCTTAAGCAACGTCTTTTTGTAGGCATGCATGTCCGGCCGAAACCCCGGCTGGGCCAACAGCTGCCTCACCACGTTGCAGTGCCCGTGCAGCAGGGCGACGAGCAGCGGCGACGTTTGGTCGAACGCCAACCCGCCGCCTGGGTCGAGGCCCTGACGGCAGAGATTGGGGTTGGCCGACGCCTGCAGCAGAGCCGCAACGCCGACCGTGTCGCCCAAATCACAGGCGAACCACAGGGCGGTGGCCAAGTCGACGCTGCGGGCGTTGATTTGGACGTTGAGGCCGTCATGGCGGGGCGCCAAAAGCGCCCCAAGCGCCGCGTGCCTGCCCCATTTGGCCGCCACCATCAGCGGCGTCAGCTGCTCGGGGCCGCAACGGGCGTTGATTGCATCCCGCAGGGCACTTCTCTTCTCCCGCGGCAGCTGCGGATCGCGCGCCGCTGAGAAGACCGCCGCGATGGCTTCGCCCTCATCTCGCAGGGCCATGGCATGGAGGCTCTGCGGCGCCGAATAGTCCCGCTGGTCGAGGTACCACATCAGCGGCAGGTTCAGCTGCAGATCGGCCAGTACAAGCGGCTCGCGCAGCTCGGAGAGGATCTGCGGCCTGGCCGAGGTGGCCGCGCCTGGGCCGTCCTGTTTGACGTTCCATTGACCCAGCCCTTTCTCGCTGACGCTGCTTCCAGAGGGCAGCCAAATGGGACGCTCGAAACGCTCGAAGGTCACGCTGCAGCGGCCTGCCTCTTCCAGCGCAGCATCGGCGGCGGCAGCGCAGCCATCCAGCGCGTGGTGTCGCCGCCCTCTCGCCGCGGGCGGCGCCATCGCCGCAAGCAGCGGCGCGACCCCATGCTCGGCGAGGTAGAGGCCCAAGATCACCGGGCGCCGCGGCGGCAAGGCTGGCAGCGGCAGGGTCAAGGGCGCTGAAGTGTCAGGCAGAGCAGCCGCTTGCTCGGCACCATACACCGCGCTGGCCTTGGGGGAGGCCTGCCGGCTTCGTGCCGGGGGGGAAGGGACTTTCATGGGGCATTATCCTAGTGGTCGAAACTACGACGCACCATGCCAGAGGGTTGCCGCACTCGACAAGGGAGGTAAAAGACTTACATCATAGCCAACCCGAGGCTGAGGGGTGTAGGTCCTGGACCGCGCGGCTATCCGGCGCGGCCCATGCCGTCAGGAAGCCCGCGATGTCTCGTGTTAACCCCCTTTACCGGCAGCTGCAGGCCCTCCGCCTGGCCCGAGCCACCGCCGCCGCGGCGCCGAAAGGCGCGGACGCGCCCGCCACCTTGAGGATCGACAGCGCCAAAGGGAAAGCAGCAGTCGCCGTGCCCGCCAACCCAACGCTGCAGCTCGTCGCGGGCACCAAGGCCAGCGCAGGTACCAAGGGGCGCGCTGCCAGCCAGCTGCCGCCCCGACTCGACGCCAAGGCCGACGCCCAGCAGGCCCTGGCGGCGCTGTTCGACGGCCACCGTGACGTCGAGACGCGCGCCCATCCCCTCGCCGCCTTTTTGCATCGCTACGCCGCCGACACCGGCGCCCTGCGCGCCCTGATCCTGCCGACGGACGCGCAAACCTCGCCGCTTCTGGAACTCGTGATGCGGCTGCGCAAGGAGCCCTCGCAGACCAACCTTGCTGCAATGGAGCATTTGTTTGCGCCCCTTCTCCAGGCGGTGGCATACCTCGCCAACGCCGCCGGCGACGCCCTCGACGTCGCCGCGAAGGCGCCTTCGGGGCCGCTGGGTGCGGCCACAGCGCCGACCATCGCCGCCGCCGCGACGGCGGCAGAAGCGCTGGCCAACCAGATCGATGCGTTGTTGCTCGACACCCACACTGCCCTGCTGCTTTGTCGCCGCACCCTGGCGCAGCACGCTGCCGCCCTGCCGCCCCTTCTACAGTCAGGCGCTTTTTTGGCGGCGCCCCTCGACGCCCTGGTGCGGCTCGAGGCGCACCAACACATGCGCCTCTGGGGCGCCGGCCACATGCGGGTTTTTGCCGGCGACGAGGACTTGGGCTTGCCCCCGCCGCCACTGGGCGAGGCGATGCAGCTGGCAGCCGAACTGTTTTCGCCGACGCTGCCGCCATCCATCACGCGCACGCCCCAGGGGGCCGCCGAGATGCCGCAGTTTGCCCAACTCGCGGACACCGAGCTGCTGCTCGGCAACGCCATGGCCCTGTATGCCCTCGCCAGCCGGGTACACCTGCCGCTCGACCTCAGCGCGCTCATCTTGCCCACCGACGCCGTCTCCACCGACGACATGCTCGGTGCCCTTCGGGCAGCCGCTTTGCGCTCGGCCATCCAGATAGACCATGCCAAGGCCAGCGCGCCGATGCGCGACTTGGCCGACTTTTGCGACCGCCTGCTCGACCTGCCGAGCGAAGCAGATCGCAAGTCCCTGCTGCTGCGTGAAGGCCTCTAAGGTCTACCTCGCGCGGCGACGCAGCCCCACCAAAAACATTTCAGTGCTCTGGCGCCGGGTCGCCTGGGGCCGCAGGCGCTCGAGCTTCTCGAAGCCCAGGCGCAGGCGCTTGGCCAGGGCGACCACCTCGCCGCCCTCCAGCACCTTGAGCACCACGTGGCCGCCGGGCCGAAGGTAAGCCTCCGCCAGCTCCAGGGCCTTTTCGGCCAGCGCCGCGGAACGCAGCGCATCGGTGGTGTGGTCGCCCATGGTGGCGGGAGCCATGTCGGAGAGCAACACGTCCAGTTTATGCGGCGGCACATAGGCGTAGGCGTCGCCGACGAGGGCCTCAGCCCAGTCAGGCAGGGTGACGCGCACCGGCTGCAGGTCGACGCCGACGACGTGGCCGCTGGGGCCCACCGCCTGGGCGGCGTAGCTCAGCCACGAGCCGGGTGCCGCCCCTAAGTCCACCACCCGCATGCCGGGGCGCAGCAGGCGCCAGCGGCGGTCCATCTCCTCGAGCTTGTAGACCGAGCGGGCCACCTGCCCCTCGCGTTTGGCTTTCTTGAAGAAGGCGTCGTGCAGCTGGCGCGCCTTCATGGGGGATCCTCTGGTGCCGCGGCCGCGGCCGGCAGCAGGCCGCGCGCCAGCAGCGTCGCCCCGAGGGCATAGAACGCCGCGGTTGGCAGGGCCTCGGGGCGCAGCCCCGGGTCGATGCCGGCGGCCAGAAGCTGCGCCGCGAGCTCCGGCTTGTCGACGCCGCAACCGCGGGAGAGGGTGTTGAGCAGGGTCTTGCGGCGGCCCGCGAAGGCGGTGCGCGCCACCCAACGGCCGGCGGCCTCCACCGCGGCGTCGGTGGTTGCCTGCGGCCGCGGCCGCAGGCTGACGACGCTGGACTGCACCTTGGGGGACGGCACGAAGGCCTGCGGCGGCACCTCGCGCCCCAGCTGCACGTCGAAGCCGCGCTGCACCAACACCGACAGCAGGCCGCGGCCATTGCCCGGCGGCGCCGCCAGGCGCAGGGCCACCTCGCGCTGCACCAGCAGGCCGACGCCAACCAGCACATGCGCCACCGCGGCCAAATCGACGGCGATGCGGCATGCCAGGTGGTAAGGAAGGTTGCCGACCACCGCCAGCGGCCCGTGCCGGCGGTACCAGTCGCCCCAGTTTAGGCGCGCCGCGTCCGCGGCCACGACCTCCACCCTGTCGACGTCGGCAAAGCGCTGCCGCAGCACGGTAACCAAGTCGGGGTCGCGCTCCACGGCGATCACCCGGGCGACGCGCGGCTCGGCCACCAAATGGGCGGTGAGCGCCCCCAACCCCGCCCCCAGCTCGACCACCGTCGTCGCGGCCGGCAGGCGGGCCGCTTCGATCACCGCACGATGAACCTCTGGATCGGTAAGGAAATTCTGCCCCCAGCTTTTCTTCGGCCGCAGGGCGTGGGCGCGCAGCTGCGCGCCAGGCGAGAGGTGGAGGTCGGCGGCGGTCATGTACAGGCCGGCGTCGGGGCCGCGCTCGGCGCCGGCGGGCGCGGCTCGGGCGGCGGCCAGCGCGCGCGGCGG
>JBBSTS010000077.1:0-6530 GCA_038235675.1 Myxococcota bacterium
AGCGCCTCGCGCACCTGCTCGCCGATCGAGCCCAGGCCGCTCCCCAGCTCACCCAGGCCGCTGCCCAGGCTGCTGGCAACGGAGCCGCCTGCCTGCATCAGGCTGCCGGTCATGGCGAAGGTGCCGTTGATGGCGCCGCCGATCAGGCTGCTGAACAACCAGACCGAGGCGACGGTGCTGAGCCCCCAAACAGGCAGGCCATGGGCCAGGCCCGCGGCGTTGGTGGTCGTGCCGGCGCTGCGGCTGGCGAAGTAGGCGCCGATAAACAGGGCCGCCAGCGGCACGAGCAGGCCGTAAGTGCCGGACATAAAGCCGAGGGCCGATAAGCTCGTGCTCCCCTCGGGACGCAAGGAGGCGAAGCCCATGCCCAGGCCCATGGCGTAAAACATGAGGGTGAGCGCGACAGCCACGAGGCTGCCCCCGAAGACGGCACCCCAGCGGATCACCGACTGACTTTCGGGGGTGGGAGCGGGAGACGAGAATGAAGCGGCCATGCGAAACTCCTGTACGAAAAAAAGGGAAGGGGGCCGACGGTAGGCTTCGCCTCGATGTAAGTCAATCGGCGTGCGTTTTGCGCCGCTGCGGGGCAATTGTTAAGTTGCCACCATGGAAGAGATCTCTGTGTTCGCCGTCGACTGGCAAAGCCTGCTGCAGCCCAAGCTGCCGCTGATGGACGTGGTGATGCGGACCGTCCTGGTCTACTTCCTCTTGCAGGTGGGACTGCGCCTGCTGGGACGAAAAGATCTCCAGCACGCCGCCTCTTACAACATGGTCACTCTATTTCTGGTCGGCGCCTTCGGCGGCCGCGCCGTGTTGGGCGAGGACACCTCACTGACCGCCTGCGCCCTCGGCCTCGCCGTCGTCTTGGCCCTCAACGCCAGCGTCTCTTGGGCCACCTACCGCAGCCGCCGCCTGGCCACTTTCTTCGAGGGGCCGGTGCGTCAGCTGGTGCGCAACGGGGAGCTGCTGGCGGACGCCATGCACGACTGCCGCTGCTCAAAAGACATGTTGCTGGCGCAGCTGCGTGGGCACGGCAGCGACGACCTCGACACGGTGGAGCAGGCCTACATGGAGCGCACCGGCGAGATCACCTTCATCATGAAGGGTTGATCCAAGATCCCTAATGACGCGGACCGTTCGGACGACCAGGTGGGCGGCCGCCGCCGCCGCCGAAGCGGCGATGGCGGGGGTTGGGGCGGCCTGCGCCACCGCCGCCAGAAGGGGCTCGGCTGCTCCATTTCATTCCCAACTCGCCGGCGCTGCGCTCGGCGTTGGGGCCTGACTCGGCGTCGCCCTGCGCGAGGTGCAGAACGACGGCGGCCAGATCGGCGGCGCTGTAGCGGCTGGCGAGATCTTCAGCATGCTGCGCCAGCTTCGGGGTGGGCGCCGCTTTGGCGACGCGCACCGCGGTGGCCTCGACCGTGGCGAGCGTCTTGTCGGCCCGCAGATCGGCCACCTCGGCGGGGCTGGGAAGGTCTTTTTGAGCCACCTCGACGCCCATCTGTGCCTTGAGGCGGGCGACCACGTGGCGCTGGCCGGGATGGACGAAGCTCAGTGCCGTGCCGGTGCGGCCGGCGCGGCCGGTGCGGCCCACCCGGTGCATGTACACCTCCAGTGACTCGGGCATGTCGTAGTTGACCACGTGGGAGATGTGGTCGATGTCGAGGCCACGGGCGGCGACGTCGGTGGCGACCAGCAGGGTGATCTCTTTGCGGGTGAAGTGACGCATGACCTTGTCGCGCGCCCCCTGCAACATGCCGCCGTGCAGCGCTTCGCAGCGCTGGCCGCTGCGGGAGAGCGTTTGGCACAGCGTGTCAACGTCGGCGCGGGTGCGGCAGAAGATAAGGGCGGCCTGCGGCTCGTAGAGGTGCAGCAGGCGACCTAGCGCCGCAGCGCGCTGCGCCGGCGGCACCAAGTAAGCAGCATGGGCGATGCCGCTGTTGCCGCCGGGCACCTGCGCCTTTTGCGCCACGCGGATCTGCACCGGGTCGTGTAGGGCGCGCTGCGCCATACGGATGACATGGTGGGAGAGGGTGGCGGAGAACATCGCCGTCTGACGCTCCTGCGGCAGGCTGGCGAAGATGTCGGCCAAATCGTCGGCGAAACCGCGGTCGAGCATTTCGTCGGCCTCGTCGAGCACCACGGTATGGGTCGCCTGCAGGCTCAACGAGCGGCGCTGCAGGTGGTCGATCAAGCGGCCTGGGGTGGCGACGACGATGCTCGCACCGGCGGCCAACGCCTGCAGCTGCAGGCGCATGTCCTGGCCGCCGTAGACGGCGACGACGCGCAGGGCGCTGCCGTCGCTGAAGGCGGTGAGCGCTTTGGCCACCTGGATGGCAAGCTCGCGGGTAGGAACCAGAACCAGGGCGTCGGCTTGGCCGCGCTTGGCGCCCTGCGATTGCTGCAGGACACGCTGCAGCAGAGGGAGCCCGAAGGCGGCCGTTTTGCCGGTGCCAGTCGCTGCCTGACCAAGGACGTCGCGGCCGCTAAGCAGCGCGGCGATGGACTGATCCTGGATCGGCGTCGGCGCCAGAAACCCCATTTTGCGCACTGCGTTGCAGAGGCTGGGGAGCAGCCCGAGGGCGGCAAATTCATTACGATCTTCGACGTGGAGGGCAGAACTCATGACCAAGCCTTAAGGACCCACGTCACTCACGCCGGTCGAAAAGGTAGCTAAGTAGCATGTAGACAGCGACCTGCAAAGCGCAAAAAAGAATTTGCTGCCGCAGCGCGGCCATTGCTACCGTGGCGCTTTTCCCTCCACCGAAGGATATCGTATGAACGCACTCTACCAAGCCGTGGTGACCTCCGAAGGCGGCCGTGACGGCGGCCACGTCCGTTCCGACGATGGCCTGATCGACTTTGACGTACGCCTGCCGCCGGGACTCGGCGGCAAAGGCGGCGCCACCAACCCCGAGCAGCTCTTTGCTGCCGGCTACGCCGCCTGCTTCGCATCGGCGCTGCAACACCTCGCCGCGACCACCAAGACGCAGCTGCTGCAGACCAAGGTGGTGGCGAAGGTGAGCATCGGCAAAAAAGATGCGCGCAGTGGTTTCATGCTCGAGGCGGAGCTGCAGGTTAGTGCCGCCGGCGTCGACCGGGCGACGCTGCAGAAAATGGCCGACGTCGCCCATCAAAGTGTCTGCCCCTATTCGCACGCCACCCGCGGCAACATGGCGGTGAAGGTGTCGCTGCTAGAGGACGGGGCCGACGCTTGACATCGCACTCCAAGAGGTCGACTTTATGGCCATGAACCAAGACCACACCGAAGGCGCCTTCAGCATCCTGCAAGGCAAAGCAAAAAAACTGTGGGGCGAGCTCACCGACGACGACCTGATCAAGGCCGAAGGTTCGGTCGATAAGCTCTACGGCATCATCCAAAGCAAGTTTGGCGACACCAAGGACATCATTCTAGACAAAATTAAAAAATTAAAGATGTGAGCACGCCGTCGATGACGAAGGTGGATGAAGGGATCGCCCTGGCCACCTTCGTCGCGACGATGAACGACCTGGCGCCGACTGATCAGGCTGAAGCCTGGGACAACGTCGGACTGCTGGTGGGCGAGGCCTGCCACATCGTGCGCCGTGTTTATTTTTGTATTGACCTCACGACAGCGGCGGCGGACGAAGCCAGCGCGCTGGAATGTGATACCTGGGTGGTCTACCACCCGCCCATATTTGCTGCACTGCGACGTTTGATCGACCTAACTCCCGCCGTGCGACGTGCCGTTCGCGAGGGGCGAGCAATCTACAGTCCCCATACTGCTTGGGACATCGTTGGCGGCGGCAGCAGCGATTTTTTGGCGCAGGCCCTCGGCGCGGCACAAAATTTGCGGCCCTTGGCAATGAGCGGCGTCGGGCGGGTGATCACCCTGCAGGAGTCCGCTTCGTTTGCGGCCCTCGCAACACGGCTGAAAGTAAATCTCGGCCTGCAAGGCCTGCTGCAGGCGCCGACGCCAGGGATGGATCTGCACGCTGCGCGCGTGCGCCGCATCGCCGTCTGTCCTGGTGCCGGCGGCAGCCTCTGCGCCGACGTGCGTCGTGCCGGTGCCGAACTGTTCGTCACTGGCGAGCTGCGCCATCACGAAGCGCTGAGCCTGCAAGCCGCGGGCATAGCCGCCCTTTGCACCCTGCATAGCCACAGCGAGAGGGGCAGCCTGATGTCGTTGCAGACTCGCCTATTGCAGCACCACCCGGCACTGCGCTGTCATCAAGCCAGCCAGGCTGCAGCAGCCGATCCTTTCGCCTGGGGCTGAAGGCCGCTGACCCACGCTGGTACCGAGGGCGGGAATTGAACCCGCACGTCCTTACGGACAAGGGATTTTAAGTCCCCAGCGTCTACCGATTCCGCCACCCCGGTGACGCCCTGTGGGATAAGCGGCAGCGCTGCAGCCTGTCAAGCGCTGGTGCTGGCCTTGTCTTTCCAAAAGGGCGGCGAGGTGTAGACCTGCTGCCCTTCGCTGCCGACATTGCTGCTGCCACTGGCAGGATCGAGGCGCTTTTTGCGCACCACATCAACGCGCTGCGGTAGGGGCCGCGACGCAGGCGCGTCGCTGGCCACCAAGACGGCAGACTCGATGAGGTAAGCCACCCAGTCGCTCATCGGCGTGTTAAGTCCGCGGCAGTGTTTTTTAGCTTTTTCGTGGGCCCGATCCGAGAGATGAATAACCTTGGACATCTTAAACTCCTGGTGTTTCCAACAGCACGGGGTTTGGGCCCCAGCGTGACCTCGTTGCCTATAGGTCTCTTGGTGTACTCGCCACCCCACTAATTTACAACGCCGTCCAGTTGCGGTCCGCTCCAAATTGGCGCACCTACGGCTTTTTTTCTGGGTGCTTGCGGCACCAGACGATCTTTTACCCCTCTCGCCAGTCGACCACGGTGAGCAAGTCGTCGCCCTGCGGCTGCCGCAAGGCGGCAGCGAGGGCGGCGGCGACCGATTTATCCTGGCCGGGGATCTGCAGCCGTGGCGCCAAATCGGCCAGGGGTCGCAGGACGAAGGGGCGCAGATGTAGGCGCGGATGTGGCAGTTGAAGCTGAGGCGTCGTCAGGCGCAACTCACCGACGAGCAGCAGGTCGAGGTCGAGCGAACGCGGCGCCCAGCGGCCGGCCCGCACGCGCCCCGCGGCGCGCTCGAGGCGCTGCAGCATCGCCAGCAAGGCCAAGGGCGACTGGACGCCGTGCAGCCGACAGACGGCGTTGAGGTAGGGTGGCTGTGGCGTCACATCCTCGGGCGGCAACAAGGCGCGCGTGCGGTAGAGGCGCGAGCGCTCTATCTGCGGCCCTACTTCGGCTGTGAGCTGCCGCAGGGCGGCCAAAAAAGTAGCCTGCACGTCGCCGAGGTTGCCTCCCAACGCGACGTAGATGGCGCCTGACTCAGCCGCCATCGGCGTGGTCGGCGCGCTGGCGCAGCACGTCGTCCATGCCGTAGAGGCCCGGCGGCGCGGTGCGCAAAAATTGCAGCGCCCGCAGCGCCCCATGGGCAAACAGGGCGGAGCCACTGCTGCGGTGGGTGAGCTCGAGGCGCTCGCCGGGGCCGCAGAGGTAGACGGTGTGCTCGCCAGCGACGTCGCCGCCGCGCAGCGCCGCATAATCCACCGCGCGCCCCGCCGGCAGCACCGCGCCCAATGCCAGGGCGGTACCACTTGGCGCGTCGCGCTTGTGACGGTGGTGCAGGTCGAGCACCTGAACGTCGAACTCAGGCAGGGCGGCGGCCGCCTGCTGCAGCAACCGGGCGAGCACCGCGACGCCGGCGCTGAGGTTGGCGGCCACCAGCACCGCCACCTGTTGCGTCGCCGCCGCGATGGCCTCCCTCTCGAGCGCGCCGAGCCCGGTCGAGGCCACCAAATAAGGGCGACGGGCCCGCACGGCGACGGGGAGCAGGCGCGCGCAGGCGGCCGGCGCACTGCAGTCGATCAACAGGTCGCACGCCTCGGCCCATGCCGAGGGCTCGCAGGTGGCCGGCAGGCCAGCGACATCGAGCAGCCTTTGCGCCGCCGCGTCGCGGGCCAGGCAGCGCGCCAGCTGCAGCGTCGGGTGAGCCGCCAGGGCGGCGCAGACCGCCGTCCCCAATCGGCCGCTGGCGCCAACCACGCCAACCGCGCCTCTGTCCACGCCGCCCATGCGCCTCAGGCGCCCTCGACCGACGACGCGGCCTCCGGCGGCCGCGTCAGGCGAAAAAAGGCGACGGCACTCGCCGCCAGCATCAGCAGGCCGCCGAGCCAGAAGGGCTGCGACGGGCCGCGCGCGAAAGCGAAGCCGCCGAGCAAGGGCCCCAGCACCCGTGCCAGCGCCGACGTTGACTGCCCCACCCCCAGCGCAATCCCCTGCATGTGCGCCGGCGTCCGCCGCGACAGCAGGCTGTTGAGCGACGGCGAGCAGATCCCCTGCCCGACCCCCAGCAGCGCCAGGGGCAGCAGGATAAAGGTCCAGTTGGGCGAGCTCACCGCGGCCAGCGTCAGCAGCCCTGCCGCCATCAGGCAGGTGCCGGCGCGCACCAAATTGACTTCGCCGAAGCGGCGCGACAGGCG
>JBBSTS010000078.1:0-6517 GCA_038235675.1 Myxococcota bacterium
AACTGCCAGGCTGGGTGCGGCGTGATCAGGTCGTTGCCGCGGCTATGACTGTAGGCCAAGAATTCGGCCGTGACCACGTCGCAGACGGTGTGGGTGCCATGGTCGGTGTCGATGGCACGGCAAAACCCATCGCGCATGTAGCCCGTCTTCAGGGCGGTGCAGCAGGGGCTCAGCGGTCCACCCAGGACGTTGAGGCGAGGCGTAAGATCTTCGGCCATGGCCATACGGCTTAGCACGCTCAACGCCAGGACGCCAAGCAGGCCAGCAGGGGCCCTAACCCACATGGGTGGGTTCCCCGGCACCGCCTGCAAAGCGGGCGCGCAGCTCGATGACCTGCTCCGGCTCGATTTTTTTGAACAGCGGCTCGGGGAGGGTGAAGACGTGGCCCGGCGGCAGGCGCTCCCAGCGGGCGGCACCGCGCCACACCGCGGGGTCCAGATCGGTGTGCAGGGCCGCAGCCAAGCGCCGGCTGGTGGCAGGAATGAAGGGCTCGCAAAGGGTCACCACCTGGTCAAGAAAATTGATGCAGGTGCGAATGGTCAGGGCGCTGCGGCTTGGATCCGCCTTAAAGGTTTTCCATGGCGCCGCCTGGTCGATGTAGAGGTTGCCGAGGGTGAAGAAATCACGCAGGGCGTCGCTGGCTTTGCGAAACTCGAGGTTCTCTAAGTGGGCAGCGAGCAGCTTGGCCTGGGCGGCGCAGTCAGCCTGCAGCCTCTCTTCGGCCGCGCCAGGGGTGCCGCCGGCGGGCACCGCATCCGAGAAGCGCGCGACGCAAAACTTCAAGGTGCGGTTGACGAAATTACCCAGGTTGTCGTTGAGATCTTTGTTCACCTTCTGGGCAAATTCCTCCCAGGTAAAGACGCCATCTTTCGATTCCGGCGCGATGGCCAACAGGCCCCAGCGCCAGACATCGGCGGGAAACAATTCCAGAGCCTGGTCCAAGAACACGCCGCGGCGTGCGCTGGTGGAGAATTTGTCGCCATAATAATTGAGCCAATTAAAGCCCTTGATCCGGCGCGGCTGGCGCCAGCTGTCGCGGGTACCCAACAGCATCGCCGGAAACATGATGGCGTGAAAAGGCACGTTGTCTTTGGCCATGAACTGCGTCCACTCGGCCTCGCCCTGCTCGCTGCGCCACCAGGGCTGCCATGACTGTGGCCGACCCTCTGTTTCGGCCCAGGCCGCCGTCGCAGCCAGATAGCCGATCGGTGCGTCGAACCAGACGTAAAACACCTTGCCCTGCAGCTCCGGGTCGTTTTCGGGCACCGGCACGCCCCAGTGCAAGTCGCGGGTGATGCAGCGGTCCTGCAGGCCCTCGGTGAGCCACTTGTACGCGATGGAGGCGGTCAGCTCCGTCCACTGGCCGCAGCTCTTGTCGACCCACGACGCCACCTCCGCCTGCAACGTCGAGAGCTTCAAGAAAAGGTGGGCGCAGCTGCGCACCTCGAGGTTGCGGCTGCCGGAAATAGCCGAGCGCGGATCCTTGAGGTCGGCCGGGTCGAGGACGCGGGCGCATTTTTCACATTGGTCGCCGCGTGCCGCATCGTAGGCGCACTTGGGGCAGGTGCCGACGATGTAACGGTCGGGCAAAAAACGTCCGTCGTCGAGCGAGTAGACCTGGCGCGTGGTGCGCTTTTCGATGAAACCATGGTCGCGCAACTGTCGGTAGATCTGCTGGGTGAGGGCGTGATTGTGGGTCGAAGAGGTGCGCCCGAAGGCGTCGAAGGAAAGGTCGAACTGGCGATAGAGCTCGGCCTGACGCGCGTGCATCTGGGCACAAAAATCGCTCACCTCCTGTTGCTGCGCTGCGGCGGCCAACTCGGCGGGCGTGCCGTGTTCATCGGTGGCGCAGATGTAGAGGACCTCTTCGCCGCGCTGTCGCAGGTAGCGGGCGTAGGTGTCCGCCGGCAGCATCGATCCCACCAGGTTGCCCAAGTGTTTGATGCCATTGATGTAGGGCAGTGCAGAGGTGATCAAATGACGGACCGGCACGCTTGCAACTCCCGCAAATTCGCAACGCTTTAGCAGAGCCCGGCCAGCAAGACAATCAACCTTTGGCTTGCGCCGCCTTGCGGGCCTGCTACCCTTACAGCGTACAAGCCCTGGGCCAACGAGTCCGCGGGCGGGAAAGGACAGAAACAAGATGAACCCACAATCCCTCAAAGGTACCAGCCTGCTGGCCGCCGTTGTCTCCCTCTGCGCCATTGGCGTTGCCGTCCCCGGCCATACGGCCCACCATCCGCGGCAGCTCCCCGCTCATGCGGCCGCCCTGGCGTCGCAGAACGAGGAGGCCGGCTGCGAGAACTGTGAAGAGAAGGATAAGGAGCACCCAAAGAGCTACGAGTACGGCCACGACCATGAGAAAAAAGAGCAGCCCAGCACGCCGCCTGAGTATTCCCACTGATCGGTTAAGAGTTAGAGGCCATCTCGGGAGCCCGAATGCGTCAGTGTGTGCTGCCTCAGATGGCCGCACTGGTGACGTTTAGGGCCTCCGAGGGCGCCCCTAATGCACCCACCCCTGCTTAGGCCTCGACGTCTCGAATGCGGCCGTGGGCCGCCAGGTTGTCCGCCAGGGTGCGCGTCGCTGTACTGCCGCGCGCCGCGGCCAGATGTATGCCGTCCTCCCATGCCGACAGCTGTGTAAGCAGCTGCGCCCGGTCCCGCGCCACCGTGGGATTGTCCGTGCGCAGGGAAATAACCTGCTGGCGTAAGCTGCGGCCATACGCGCGCAGGCGCGTCGCATCGCAGACGTGATCGAGGCGCGCGAGGTCGGCCACGGATGCCTGCGTCTGTCGCGTCAGCTTGAGCACGCGGCCCTCGTCGTCGTGGCCCTTGGTCTGGCGGCGCGGGGCGAAAAATGTCGGCTTGGGCGCCGTCGCCTTGCCGAGCCGGCGCAGCGTATCGGTCCGCGCGTCCTGCGTGCGGCGATCGTCGGCGACGCCAGCAAGCTGACACCCCTCTTCGGCCAGCAAAGCGAGCGAGGCACTCAGGGCGCCGCGCTGCAGCTCGCGCTGTGAACGGCTCAGCAGCAGGTCGGATTGAAAAAACTCGACGCGTGCGTCGATCTGCGCCCTCACCCGCGTGCGCAGTGGCTCCAGATCGGGCAGCGCCGTCGCCGCATGCCGGCTCGTGCAGCGCAAATCGCGCGCTTTGCGCACCAGCCTCTGGGCGTCGAGGTCGAAAAGGTGGAGGTAGCGCTCGCGCTCGGCGGCAGCATAAGGGGCCAGCCGGATGAGCTGGCGCATGAGTTTGTTCTGGCTCAGGCGTGCCGCATGGCTTGGAGCGTCGAGCCGCAGCAGGCGTTGCAGGCGCAGCGTCGCCACCTCGCAGAGCTGCGCTTTGGCGCCGCGTTCGGCCTCGCCCAGCAGTGGGTCGTCGGCGACCAAGGCGCGAGTCTGCTCCACCTCACCCAGGGCCTGCTCCACCTCGCGCACGCGCCGACGCAGGCCCTCGGGCTGCTGTTGCACGTCGAGCAGCGGCTGCAGCGGTCGGTCGAAGCGGCGCTCGAGGCGGGTGGGCTCGTCCTGCAGACGCGCGTAGGCGCCGCAGGTGGTCTCCATCCCCATCGGCCGCACGGCCTGCTGGCGCGTCCGCTGCTGTTGGCACGAAAAGGCGTAGATCGCCGCCAGGCCCGCAAGACCGGTGTGTTGCACGAAACGGGCGACGGCGTGGGCCCGCGCTGGGGCCGGCGCCGGCTGCGCGGTGAAGGCAGCGCCCAGCGCCTTCCCTGCGGCGCCAAGCCGCACGGTCGCCTGCGCCAGGGCCGCCGGCTCCCAGCCGGCCAGCTCGACCGCGTCCCATGTGCAGCTGAGCCCCAACGTGCGGCTGCTCGGCGCCTCGCCCGACGCAAAAAAGCGCAGCCACGGCGGCAGGGGGGCGCCGGCCGCCTTGAAGGCCGCCTGCAGGGGGGCCACCATCTCACGGTTGAGCTGCGCGGGCGTCGCGCGGCTGAAGGAGAAATTGGCGACCAGCTCGAGCGCTGGGGCCTGCGCCTCGGCCGGCGACACCAACGCATGCACCGAGCTCTCGCGGCAGCCGGAAGGGCCGCCGACCCGCTCTTTCTCGCTGCTGTAGAGGCGGTGGGTGCGCACGATGCGCTCGCCTTTGGCGCCGCGTTCGGGTCGATGGACATTCAGCTCGGTGCGGCTGCGATGGTGGGACAGGCCCATGCCAAAGCCGCGCGGCAACATCTCCTGCCAAAGGTCGCGCGGGAAAAGGCAGAAGCGCAGCCCCATCTCGTGGCCGCTGATCATGCCGTCGAAATGCACCTCGTTTTCCACCGGCGCGGCGCAGGCCTGCACCGACTCGGTCAAATCGACCTTGAGGTCGCTGAGGGCGGCGACGGCACGTTGGCAGGAGGCGAGGTCGTCGAAGCGCAAGGTATAGCGACATGAGCGCGGCGCGGTCTTGCCGCGGTCGTAAAAAGGGCCGCCGGGTACGACGCCGAACCAGCCGCTGCGGGCGGTGCGGTCCTGTCGCACGGTCACCGAGTACTGCGACGCCTGCGTGCGTGCCACCGTGATCTGGCGGCGCAGGATGTGGCTACGCTGCCAGCCTATCGACGCCAGGGGGATCCCCGGTGCCGGCGGCATAAAAGCCTGGGTCTGCTCGCGCGTCTCGGTGTAGACGTCGCCAGCCTTCAGGCGGTCGAGCCGGTCAAGGGTGGGCTCGGGGAGCGGCGTGCGGCCACGGACCTCGGCAACAAACTGTCGCAGCCAGCGCACCAGCCGCCACGAGCTGTCCTGTTGCAGGTTGTCGGAATCGTCCAGCGCCACCGAAACTTCCACCGGCAGGGTGGTGGTGTAGCTGCGCTGGGTCAAAAATCCGCGCTCGAACAGCTTGCCGAGGATGCGCGAGAACCCAAACCCCGCCAGGGCGCTGTAGATGCTGGCGGTGATGCCGAAGCGGTGGGTGAAGGTGTGGCGGCAGGTGGCGGCGGGGGCGGGGCCCTGCAGCACACTGCGGCTGGTGCCCTGGGCGGTGACGCTTGCCTGCGCCCCTGCCCGCACCCCGAGGTGCATGGCGCGGCGGTAGGCGCCGAGGCTGGCGCCGCCGCCGATCATCGAGTTCCATACGCCGACGAAGGGGTCGATCACCCGCTGATCGCCGTTGTTGCCGGTGAAGACCAGGTCGGGGTTGAAGCCGATGTAACCGTCGGAGAGCAGAAACATCGGCGCCGTCGCCAGGTGGCGGCCAGGGTGGATCACCGGCGTGTAGCCCATCGACATGCCGTCGAACCACAGCGCCTGCGTCAGTTTCGGCGCCACCTGCGCCACCGGTCCGCGGTTGGCATGCGGACCGGATGCCACCCACTGGCCGCGCATCCACTGGTTCGCGCGGTCGTCGGCCAGGCGCTGTCGCAAGGGCCCGCTGGCCTCGTCGGTGGGAAGATGACGGTGGGGGGCGCGCAGGTCCGGGGCGGTGGGGACGCGGGGAAGCTCGGCGTTGCCGTCGTGGCCGACAAGGCTGCCGCAGCGGCTGGACCTGGTGGGCGACAGGGGGGCCCGCAGCAGCCCCGCGGGGGCGCTCTGCGTGCGCGTCAGCGTGCGGTGCACGGCAGGCGTGGCGCGATGGGGCGCGGCGCGCGTCGGCGACAACTCTGGCGCGCTGGCGCTGTGCGCCGGCTGGGCGTGCGGACCAAGGCGGCGCGACGCTGTTTGTGGATCGGGGGCGCTGGTTTTGCGCTGCAGACGGCGGATCATCCAAACCTCTGCAGGGCGGCGGCGAGGTGGGAGGAAGTGGGCGACAACAGGAAGGGGCCCAGGCGCGCCTGCTGCAGCGCTGCGGTGATGCCCCGCTGGCGCCGCTGGCGCAGGTGGTCCGACAGCTGCAGAACGCCGCAGCCCAGGGCGCAGGCCAGCAACATGGCGCCGACGCACAAGGCCGGTGCCCAGGCGGCGCAGCCTGCCATCATCAGGGCCGCCGGCAGGACCACGGCCGAAGCCGGTGAGGTGACCACCACCAGCCAGGCGAAGCGGTCGACCTGCTCCCAGAAAGGGGGCCCGAAGCGCGCCTGTTTGGCTGCTGTGGCCGGCTTACGACGCATGCGGCAGGCCGGCGCGGCGCGTTCGAAAGTGTCTGCAGCGGCGACCTGTTGTGCCGTTGGCTGAATGGACTGACGGGGGACTGCTGGCGAGGCCGTCGCTGCGGTGGCCGCCTGCGCGAATAAAGTGTTCATCTTCGTACTATTGCCACCATCTATTTTAAGACGTCCAGACGACAATCTTAGCAGAGTTTTTCGCTTTTTTCTACCGTTCGCTTGCGCCCCGCGGCGAAGGGCCCGTTGCTGGCGACGCGCGCCAGGGCGTAGGATGCGCGCTAGCGCACTCTGAGATGCCGCGGGGAGCTTTTTATGGCACATCGAGTACGATCTTGGCTGCCCCGCTGGGGCCTGGTGCTCAGCCTCTGCTGCCCTGCCGCCGCCGTTCAGGCGGCCGAGGAGGTGAAGCTGACGCTGGACCAGGCCCTGGCGCAGGCGCGCGCGCAGCAGCCGGCCCTACAGGCGGCCCACGCCCAG
>JBBSTS010000079.1:0-6510 GCA_038235675.1 Myxococcota bacterium
AGGGCGCCGAGGCCGTAACCCACCGCGTGGCGCCAGGCGGCGCGCCCGCCGTGCTCCTGCGAAATGAAGCGCAACAGGGTGAGGCTGACCGAGGGGCCCAACAGCATGACGACCAGGGCGCCGCCGCCGCTGGCACCCTTGCCGAGCAGGGCGGCGGCCAAAAGGGTGGCCGACAGGCTGCTGAGGTAAAGCGGCGTCGCCGCCAGCGCCAGAAGCGGCACCTCGAGGCCATGCCGCTGCAGCCACACCAACCACAGGGGCTCCACCAACAGCATCAGGTTGCTGGCCAGCGCCACCCCCAGCAGCCCCCAGGGAGCGAGGGTGTCGAGCAGCTCGCCGCCGACGAAGTGCCAGGCATCCTGCCATGCAGACTCTCGTCGCCAGGGCGCCCGCGGTGGCGAAGCGCTCGCCGCCGGCCGTGCCGGCGCGACGCCGCCGGCGAAGCGGCCGATCAGGGCGCCCATAGCGACGGTGAGCAGGAAACGGCAAGCCGCCGTCGCGCCGCCAAACAGCGCCGCCGAGACGCACAGGCCCGTGAGGCCCAAAGCCGGCGCGGTGCCGAGGTAGGCCAAGGCGCCGCAGGGTCCCAGCGTGCGAGCATGGCGGTAGATCGACAGCAGGCCGCAGGAGCAGGCATCCGTGCAGGCGCCGCGCCAGGCAGCCCACCATGCCGTGCGCATGGGCCCCAGCGCCGGGTGCGTCAGTGGCCGCGCCGGTGCATAGGCATGCCAGGCCAGGTTGCCGGCGAGGGCGACGAGGACCGCCGGGGCGCAAGCCTGCAGCAGCAGGTTCATAAAATGCCGCACGCTCGCGGCCGCCGGCTCGCCAGCGCCGAGGACCAACAGCAGCAGCACTGCCGCGGCGCCGCCGAGGCAGGAGGCGAGCGGCTCGGAGATCCCCGCCGCGGCAGCGGCGGGCGGCGCCGGGGCCAGCGGGCCGTGGCTAAGCAGGACGTGCAGCAGCGAGCCGGCGACCGCCGCCTGAGCCCAGACCAGGCTCGTCAGGGCGCCGTGGCGCACCGCCAGATCGGCGCCGAGCATGCCCAGCAGGCTGGCGTAGGCTAAGCCTGCCAGGCCGGCGACGGCCCAGCGGCGGCCATAGGCGGGGCGCAGCAGCCACCAGACGCCCAGGCCCTCGATCAGGCGGTGAACGGCGACGGCGGTGGTGCGGCCGGTCGAGAGGCCGTGCAGGGCCACGCCGTCGAGGCCGGCGTGCAGCGCCAGGGCCAAAGCTGCCAGCGCTTGCAGCCAGGCGCCACGTTGTGGCGAGCAGTGGCGCTGCAGGCCGTGCAGGACCAAGGGCAGCAGCAGGCCGACGGCGGCGGCCAGCAGCGCCGTCCAGCCGACGCTGGCGATGCTTTCTGGCAGGACGTGCACGAGCACCAGGCCGCCCAGTGCGACGATGACCCAGCCGTCCAGCGCGGCGCGCCAGGGGCGGCTGTGCTGCAGCAGCGGGAAGATGAGTGGTCCACTGCAGAGGGCGGCAACGCTGATGAGCCAGGTTAAGATCATGAAGAATGGTTACATAATAGGTCTTATGAGACAATAGAGGGCGGGCCAGGGCGACGGCAGGCACGCCATGCTATTGCCCCCAGCGCAGCGAGGCGCAAGGGTAAAATTAGTTGTTTGCGGATCACGCCAGCCGCCACGTAGTGCTCGTGCGGCCAAAGCTCTGCCGAGCAGACGCAGACCACCAAAAGCCCTATGGCGTAGGTCCACGCGACGCTTGGACGTGGCGCACTCAGCGCCGCCATGCTGACCAGCGGCACCAGCCATGCGGCATACTGTGGCGACACCACCTTGCTGGCCATGAGCAATACGGCGATCAGGGCGCTGCAGCCCGCCCAGAGCATCCCCGGCTCATGCAGGCGCCGCCAGATGCAGCGGTAGACCCCTGCCAAACCTAACAGCGTCAGCCACGGCGCCGCCCGCGCACAGCCGTCGGCCCAGGGTGCACGCACCTCGAATGCACCAAAGGCGAAAGCGGTTTTTAGGCGCGTCCCAAGTCCCTCCCGCAGCAGCGCCAAACCCGTGTAATGGCTGGCGATGTGTAGGCCACGGGCCTGGTGATAGTGCGCCCAGCTTAGCGCCTGTGTCCCAGCAAAAGCATAAAGCGGCAGGCCTATGGCCATGGCGGTCAGAACGGCGGCGCCCAGCTGCCGCAAGCGGGTGGCCCGTGCCTCCCCCTGCGTGCAGCTGTAGCGCCAGAAAACCGGGGCCAACACCAACGGGTAGAGCTTGCAGCCCGCTGCAAGGGTCAGGGTGATCCAGGCGCCGCGGCCGTGGGGCCGACGTTGCAGCTGCGCCAAAGCAAGGCTGCACAACAGCGCGGCGGCGACGTCGAAGCGTTTAAGGTAGGTGTAGCTCAGCAGCGAGCTGGCCGCCGACCACAGCAGCATCAGCGCCAGTTGTCGGCGCGCTGGCAAGAGACGGGCCAGCGCCCAGCGCTGCAGGCCGTCGCACAGCCCCATCCAAAACATAAACGCGTTGGCATAACCGGTGGAGCTGGCGGCGAAGCTTGCCGGCAAAAGAAAAAAAGCCAGGGCGACGGGGGGGTATTCCAAGGCAAAATCGCGGTAGGCCAGCTGCCCCGCACAGGTGCGCCGCGCCACCTCGCGATAGAGGTTGATGTCGGCCGGCAGGCTGCCGGACCAGGTCAACGTCAGCGGCAGACCCACGAGCAGGGTCATGGCGGCCAGGCGACCTAGGCCCGCCCAATCTAGGCTTCTCGGTCTTGGCATCGCCGGCGTCCTCCTCCACAACCGGGCGATGCGATACTCCGAACGATGGGCAAGGGGCAAGGCGACGGTGGGCTCACCGCCTCTTTGGGCCGCCTGGCTTGGCCTATCACTCGGCGTGCGCCTGGCTTGGCTGGCGGTGGCGGCGCTGGGCTGGCACGATCAGATCGAGCCGGGCCGCTTTGGCCATCTCGATGCGCTGGGGCGCGGCTACCGCGTCACCGACTGGCAGGCCCTCGACATATGGTGTCGCTGGGACGCTTTTTTTTACCAGGCCATCGCCACCGAGGGCTACGGCAGCGAGCGCCTGCTGCTGCGGGGGGCCTTCTTCCCCCTTTTCCCTTTGCTCGCCGGCAGCCTGGCGCGCCTGCTGCACATCGTGCCCATTTGGGCCCTGCTGCTTTTAGGCAACCTCTGCGACGTCGCTGCTTGGGGCCTGCTGTTGCGCCGCTGGCACAGGCTGCTGCCGCCAGGATGGGCCGTTTTGGGCCTGCTGTGCTTCGCCGCTTTTCCCAGCCGCAACTTCGGTTTCTCCGCCTACAGCGAGGGGCTCTTTTTGCTCTTGAGTTTGTTGTGCTGGGAGGCCTGGGAATGCCGCGCCTGGACGGCGGCGGGACTGTGGGCGGCCCTGCTGTCGGCGACGCGGCCGCAGGGGATCCTCCTGGTGGCCGCCCTCGGCCTCGATGCACTGGTAATGGGGTACAAAACGCGGCGGGCGGCGCCGCTGCTGGCGGCGGCCTTAGGCTGCAGTGGCCTGTTGCTCTACATGGTGTTTCTGCACCAACGCTTCGGCGACCCCCTGTTGTTTTTGCACCTGCAGCAGCAGTGGCGGCGCTCTTTGAGCCTCCCCACCACCACCCTGCTGGCGCACGGCGAGCCCCTCAACCACCTGGTACTCTGGGCCGCCGGAGCCCTCTGGCTCGCCATGCTGCGCCAAGGTGCACCCCGCCTCGCCTGCGCCTACGTCGGCCTGAGCCTGCTGGTGCCGCTGCTCACCGGCAGCGTCCAGTCGACGCCGCGCTTCGTCGGCATGCTCTTTCCCCTGTGGACCTTCGCTCTGCGGCAGGCGGCCACGGCGTCGCCCACGGCGCGGCGCTGGCGTTTTTACTTGCCGGTAGCCGTCGCCTTTTCCCTACTGATGGCCTTTAAGCTAGGACAAGGGGGGCGCGTCGTGTAACCCGTTGCGCTGCGGCGGTGGTGACCGGGTTGACACTGGGTGTCGGACTGCCCGGCGGCGGCAGGACGAAGGCCCCCAACGACCAGAAAATCCCCAGCAAATTGACATAGAGCGTGACACTCTGCGCAATGGGGTCGTAGTCGGGGTCCTTGGTGGCCTCTTGCTGCAGCCTCTGCATGTGTTGGACGGAAAACTCCCAGCCCAAAAAGAGGTTGAAGCCGCCCAAGATATACTGTAGCTGCTTGCCGCCGCTCTGCGGCCCCATGAAGCGCACCAGGGCCCCGCCGACCGTGAGGCCCTGCAGCGCCGCGGCGACGTTGGCGCGGCCAGCCTGAGCATTGACTTCGCCCAGGCTCGGACGCATGGCGTAGTAGACCATGCCGCTAAAGAGCGTCAGGGCAGCCAGCAGCGTCGGCGCGAGCACCGCCAAACCGGCCGAAGCGGTGATGCTCAGCCCGTAGCCCGCCGAGACGGCGAAGGCGGCCCAGACCCCATGCTTGAGCAGTTTGTGCGCCTGCGGCAGCAGCACGGTGGAGCGCGCCAGATAGGAAGTAAGCAACACGCCCATGCCCAGCCGCATGGCCCACGCCGCGGAGCCCGCCGCCATGGCCGGTAAGGCAAAGCTGGCGGCGGCGCTGGCGCCGGTGAGCCCAAGCGCGGCGGCGCTGTAAGCGTAGGTTTTAAGGACCTGTGCACGGACTTCTGGGCGCACCTTGTCGCCCGGCCTGGTCGCTGGCGGGGTTGGTGCGGGCGCCCGGGCTGGAGCCCAAGTTGGCTGCAGCGCGGGGCGGCATAACACGCCGCGTTGTCCAGGGTGGGAGGCCGCGGAAAATTGCAGCGGTGCGTCGCCGAGGGAGGCACGGCGGACCGAGCGCCGAGCGACGCAGGGGGAGGTGGTGAAGGGGACAATATTGGCCGAGCACGAAGGAGGCATCATGCGGCGGTGACGTCGCATACTCCCCGCAAACGCGCAACGCCGCGGCGCGGCCTTTGCGCGCGATGCAGTGCAGCTTGCCAAGCGGCGTGGCGGTATTAATCTCAAGCTGCGCAGCGGCAAAATAATGGTTTGTGCTGCTGGAGACTCGCAAAGAGATCTGTCATGCTTAGGCCCTCAACCAAGGATTTTTCCATGGCCCACCTCCCTCGTTCGACCTCCGTTTTGCGGCCCGCAGTGCGCGCCACCACCCCCACGCCGCACCCGCTTAGCCGCGCCCTACGCCAAACGGCCCGCATGGTCGAGGCGCCAGGCCACGGCGTGCGCAAGCTGGCGCAGAGCGTCGGCCACGCCGCCCAGCTGGGCGACCGCTCGCTGCGCTCCCTCACCAACTCACTGTTTGCAGCCTTTCGGGCCCGTGAGCTGTGCGTCGAGCGCGAGTCCGCTCCCCACTAGCCTGACAAAGTAGGTCCATGCTGCAGCAATTCTGGCGCCGCTCGCCAAGCGTCGTCACCCTTCTCTCTTTGTGGACGTGGTTCGAGATCGGCTGCGTCTGCATCTTCGGCTGCATCGCCCACTGGTTTTTCTGTGCGCTGGTCTGGCCGGTGGACCGCAACCGCCGCCTGGCAGGGCGGTTCTACCGCCGCATCGCCACCACGGCGATGCGCCTATCGCCCATGTGGTCGGCACACTACGTTGCGCCCATCCCCAAGCAGATCGCCGGCCGCACGGTGGTGGTGAGCAACCACGTCTCTCACCTCGACAGCTTTCTGCTCGCGGGTTTGCCCTGGGAAATGAAGTGGCTGGGCAAACGCTCCTTGTTCAACATCCCCTTCGTCGGCTGGAGCATGTGGCTGACCGGCGACATCCCGGTGGTCCGCGGCACCGGCGCCTCGATTGGCCAGGCGATGCGACGCTGCGGCGACTACCTGCGCCACGACATGCCGGTGTGCATCTTTCCAGAGGGCACCCGCTCGCGCACCCAGGCGCTGCTGCCGTTCAAAGATGGCGCCTTTCGCCTGGCCATCGCCCACGGCGCCGACATCTTGCCGGTGGCGGTGGCCGGCACGCAGCGCGGCCTGCCGAAGCATTCCTGGCGCTTTGGCTTCTCGCGCGGCGTCGTCAAGGTCGGCGCACCGATAGCCACCGCCGGCCTCGGCCCCACCGACGTCATCGCCCTGCGCGACCGGGTGCGTGCCGACATTGCCGCGATGGTGGCGGAGATCGAACCGCTGAGTCGCCTTTAGAGGCTGAGGCAGGCGTAGAGTGCTTCGCCCTCTGCCTCCCGGCGGGTCTGCGGCAGGCGCAGGCGATACAGGGCGCCACACAGGCCATCGCCATTCTGTGTTTCCAGGCACTCGACGTCGCTGAGCAAACAGAGCTTGCCGCCGCCGCCGGGTGCATCCAGGACGTAGCGCGGCAGGGCCGGACCACTGAGATGGCCGGCTAGCTGCCGCATCAGCCGCTGCCCTGCCGCAACGGCGACGCGGAAGCGGAAGGTGCCAGGGGTCCAATCGGGGTGATGCAGGTAGTAGGGCACCACGCCGCGCTGGTACAGCCCCTCGCAGAGGGTCCGCAGGGTCTCGACGTCGTCGTTGATCCGCCGCAGCAGGACGCTCTGATTGAGGACCGTGACGCCGCTGTGCTGCAGCTGCGCCACCG
>JBBSTS010000080.1:0-6494 GCA_038235675.1 Myxococcota bacterium
CACGGCGCAGCCGACCGTCAGGCCCACCTGCGCGGCCCAGATCAGGGCACTGCCGCCGGAGATCAGGCCGAGGCCGACGCCGCCGACGGCGCCCAGCGCGACGCCTGTCCAGGCCAAAGCGGTGCGGCGACGCTGAGCGCGCATGGCCTGTGCATGCTGGCGCACCGCCCCCAGGTAGTTGGCCCGCAGCGGCATCGCGGCGGGCGCGGCGGGCGCGGCGGGCGCCGCCGGCGGCGGTGCGGACCACAGCTCGTGCCACTGCTTCGCGGCCATACAGCCGGCGTAGGCGGCAAACAAACACGGCCCCACCGGACCCAGCCCCAGCAGCGCCGGCAAACCCCCGACGAGGTGGCCCAAAGCTGCCCAGGTGGTCCCCGCCGCCGCCGCGCCCTGCAGGCAGCCCACCACGTAAAAGTTGAAGCGCTGCTCGTCCAACGAGCGCTGCAGCTCGGCCTGCATCTGCGCGGCAGCCTGCATGACGGCCTCGGCCTCCTGCAGCCTCAAGGCATCCGCCGGCATCCCCGCCGCCTGCAGCTCGGCGACCAAGTCGGCCTGTCGCTTGACCACCTGCTTCTGCCAAGCCGCCACCGGCAAAAGGTGGCGGTGGGCATCGCGGCTGCTGCGCAGCGCCTGGACGCTGCTGTAGAGTCCATAGGCCCCCAGCCCTGCTCCCACCCATGGCAGCACCCGCGCCATCGACGGGGCGCCGCTGCCGCAGCCCTGCCCGAGGCTGCCGGCCACCGCGCCGGGGCAGCAGCCGCCGGCGGCGGCGCCAGTGGTGCAGGTGCATCCCTGCAGAAACATGCGGCGATACTGCGGCACCGCGGCGATGCCCTCCCAGGTGGCGGCGGCGTCGAGGGGAGCCGCCAATCCACTGGCGGCCGTTGCAGCGGCCGCCGGCGAGGCAGCAGGGCGGCGCGCCGGCGCGCATGCTTTCTTGCCGCCACAACAGCGACGGGCTGGGGCCGCAATCGGCACGGCAGACTTAGAGGTCTCAAGCGAATGAACAGCGGAGGGCATGATGGGCGAGGGTTGCAGTTTGGAGCAGGAGGCGCAAGGGCTGGCAGTAGCAGGAGCCCTACCTGCTACCGCCACCCTGCCTACTCATCTTTTCTTACCATTATGCGCCTTGGTTCCCATTTTTCATTTTGTGCTTTTGACCTTTTCGGAGCGGCCGCAGCAGGTAGGTAATACGCGGCAAGGCGGATGCAAGAAAAAAATCAGCTCGGCCACCGCGGTGGCGAGATGCTGGACGACGACGCGCCACTGCAGCCCGCGCAGGCGCTGATTGATCTCAATCTCCAGGCCGGCGTAGTGGCGGTCGTCGAACACCTGCCGCAGGGCGGTGGGCAGGCCGTCGGCGGTGCCGCGGTAGGGCGAATTGCGCCGCACCTGCAGCTGCGGCAGCGCGGCGCGTAGCCGCTGCTGTAAAGCAGCGGCAAAGTGCGCCTCGCGCGGGCGCCGAGGGTCGAAAAGCAGCCCCACGTCGGCACTGCGACGACGACCGTGCAGCACCGGCACGAAGCTGTGGATGGCCAGATGCAGCACGGGCGCCGTCGTCGCCGCGACTTGGCCGTAGACGGCCTGGCGGTGCGGCAGGTAGATCTGCTGCAGCACCCGCGCGCGCTGCGCCGCACTCAGCGCGCGGCTCCAGGGCGAAAACAGCGCCGGGTGGTGCGGCGAGCGATTGCAGTCGACCACCAGGCGGCTGACCGTCTGCAGCTGCAGGGGCGCCCGCAGGGTAGCCGCCAGCTGCCGGGCGGCAAGCGCCGCGCCGCCATCCCAGCCGCGGTGGCTGCGCAATACCCTGCTTTGCCCCGCCAGGGCTGCGGCGCAAAAAGCCGGCACGCGGTGGCCGCCGTGCTCGCAGCTGAGCAGCAGGCTCACGCGCTGAAGAGGCGCCCTGCCTGCAGGCAGGCAGCCAGCTCGTGGTAGACCGCGAGGATCCGCGCCCGCTTGGGACGCTCCCCCAGGGCCCGGCGCAAACGGGTGGACAGACAGCCCTGCTCGAGCAGCTGCGTCAGGGCCGCCTGCATCGGCGCCGCCAGCGGCGCCTGCTTCCCCAACGCCTCACGCTGCAGGTGCTGCCAGAGCGCCTGGGCCCGCAGCGGCCCGTCGGCGTGGCCGAAAGCCTTGAGGTAGGCGCCATCGGTGATCAAGGCGTCGCCGGCGTCGCGGCTGCAGGCGCGCAAAGGCGCCACCAACGCCGCGACCGAGAAAGCCTTCTGCTCGGCATAGCAGAGCCAGCGCTGCGCCACCAGGGCCTGCAAAACGGCGACGATCAGGGCGATCAGGCTGAGGTCGGCCAAGGGGCACTCCTGCACGTCCAGCAGGCGGATCTCGATGGCGTCACGGTCGAAGCGGGCGATGGCGCCGCGGGCGTTGACCCACTCGTGTTGCAAGATCCCCGCGGGGTCGTGCAGTGCCATGTCCTGGTAAATGCGCGCCAAAATGTTCATCTCGTAGTCTTTGCGACCAAAGCAGGGCTCCGGCACCACCTTGCCACTGACGCTGGGGACGGCCAGGGCGTTGTCACGGTAGAAGTGCAGGCGCGCATCCTGCTCGGCGAAGAGCTGCCCCTCCACCATCGGCGAGCTGGCCGCCAACGCCGGCAGGATAGGGAGCAGCAGGCGAATGGCCGCGTGCAGGCGGCCAAACTCTTCGTCGTTGCCAAACGGCAAGTTGAGGTGGGCGCTCTGCAGGTTGGACCAGCCGTGCCCCTGACAGTGAAAGATGCGGTCGAAGGTGGAATAGATTTGCGCGTCGCCGTGCGGCCACAGCACCGTCTCTTTGCGTGGGTTCATCAAAGGATGCATGGCGGTGGGCAGCATGCAGGCCTGCATGCTGCTGAGCAGGCCGTTGATGTGCTGCACCTCATTCGCAAAGGCCTGCGGCAGCGGCGCCAGCTCTTTGGCTGGACCGTTGGTCTTCAGCTCGATGAGGTGGGCGACCAGCTCGTTGGACCAGCCGATGGGGCCGCGCTCGACGTCCTGCAGGCTGCCCTGCTCGGCGAGCAGCAAGGGCTCACACAGCGGCTTGACCGCCAGCGTCTCGGCGTCGACCAGCATGTATTCCAGCTCGATGCCGAAGCCTTCAAAGAGGTGGAGCGGTTCTTTTTTCATGGCTTGACGACCCCTTGGCGCTACGGCCTTCGATGCGGCGCAAAAACGAGTGCATGATCTGCAGGTAGAGTTCCTCTTTGAGCTCGGCGTCTTCGAAGTTGGCGTCGACGTTGGGGTTGTCGTTGACCTCGATGACGTGGCAGTGGCCGGCGAACTCCTTGAGGTCAACGCCGTAGAACCCCTCGCCGATGAGGCCCGCGGCGCGCACCGCCGTGTCGACGACGTGGGCGGGCGCCGCCGCCACCGCCATGCTCTCCACCCGGCCGTAGTCGATGTCGCCAGTGGCGTCCTGGTTGACGATTTGCCAGTGGTCTTTGGCCATGTGGTAACGGCAAACGAAAAGCGGCGCGCCGTCGATCACCCCCACCCGCCAATCAAAATCGGTGGGCGCAAACTCTTGTCCAACGATGAGCTCAGAGCGCTCGAGCAATTTGTCGACCATGGCACTCAACTCGCCGGTGTGGCGGGCCTTGACCACCCCTTGTGAAAAGGAGCTGTCGGGCTGCTTGAGGATGCAAGGAAGCCCCAGCTCTTTTTCGATGAGGTGGCGATTGTCGCGGTGGATGACCATGGTTTTAGGCGCACTGATCTTGTGGCGTTCGAGCAGCTGGGCCAGATAAACCTTGTTGGTACACTTGAGGATGGAGTCGGGGTCGTCGATCACCGCCAGGCCCTCTGCCGCAGCACGGCGGGAGAAGCGGTAGGTGTGGTGGTTGACCGCCGTGGTCTCGCGAATAAACAGCGCGTCGTACTCGGCGATGCGATTGATCTCGTTGCGCGCGACCACCTGCGCATCGATGCTCAGCGTCCGGGCGGCGCGAATAAAACGCTCGATGGCACGCGGGTTGCTGGGCTTGATGCGGTCCTCGGGATTGTAGAGGATCGCCATGTCGTAGCGCATCTGCTTGGCCCGCGGCCGTCGCGGGTGGGCGGCAAAGTAGGCCTGTGCGGCCTCGGTCAAAAACTCTTGGTGGGTGGCGGGGATCTCGCTGGCGGGAATGGGCGCGATGCGCTGCAGCCGCCAGCTTCTTTCGGCGTCGCGGGTGAAATGGGCGCGCAGCAGGGGGGCGGGGAACAGGGCTACCAATTGCTGGCACAGGCGGGCGTAACGCTTGGCCATGTTGCGGCCGAAGTAGATGCTCAGCGCAAATGCGTCGGAGCGGATGGGCGCCAGGCCCTGTTGAATGAGCTCGTCGAGGTCCTCGGAATAAAGCCGTGCCAAAGTTTGCAGCTTCATGTCCTGGATGGTGGCGACGCTGGGCTGCGGCTTGTGGCCGCGCGCCTCGGCCAAAAGCGACACGTAATAGCCGACGCTCTGGTAGCGATAGGAGCGGCAGAGGTTGAAGACGCGCACGCGGCGCATCTGCGTGTAACGCGGCTCGACGAGGTAGCTGCGCGCCGCGACCAGCTCCACCCCGGGAATGCTCAGGCCCCAGTCGGAGGGGTCGTTGACGACGATGAGGATCTGCATCAGAGGCGCGGCTGGGCCGGCTCGATCACCAGCAAGTTGTCGTCATAGGTGAGGATCCCCAAGAGGATGGAGCAGAGCAGGCGGTTGCGGTTGACCAGGTATTGGTTGGTGGCGGCGAAGGGGTTGGGGAGCAGCGGATCGGCCACCAGCACCGAGCGCGCCGGCCGGTCGTAGCCGCACAGGACCACGAAGTGGCCGGCCGGCTCGCCGCCGATGTCGTCGTAATCCATCGCCGTGCCGCGCTCACGCGCACTGCGGTAGAGGTAGGTGGCGCTAAGGCCGGTGAGGATGGGGACGCCGCGGCTGAGGTAGCGGCGCAGCAGGCTGCCGGTCAAATCCTCGAAGCGCAGCTGGCCGCCAAGGGCCAGGTAGTCGAGGTAGGCCTGGGTGGCGACGTTGAACTTGGGGCTGTTTTTCACCGACGACTGGGCCCTGAGGCGGGCGGCGATGTCCGGGGCGTCGGGCATAAACCAGGTGGGGTCGAAGAGCTTGAGGTTGTAGGTATAGATGGTGGCGCGGTAGCCACGCCGCAGTGCGTGACAGGCGAGGTTGACCGCCAGGGTGCCGCCCGCGGCCAGCGAGGGGATCTGTTCGACGAGCTCAGGCAGGGCGATGTGATCGCCGTAGTAGTCGTAAATCGCCTGCAGGCAAGTGGGCCCGCAGGTCGAATCGTCCGGCTGAGCCAGCATGTTCAAGCGGAGGCGACATTCCATCCTGGTCCGACTTTATGCCACAGTGTCGCCGCGGCGAATTTTACCGCCAACGCCCCGCAAGCCCGTCCTGGGCCTTGACAGGCGCGGCCGCAGTCCGCATGATCCGGGCAAAAAGATAGGATCAATGCCAATGCCCCAGCTCGCTCGTCCGCCGCAGCCCGACTCTCTCGACCACTACATGGCTTCCATCAGGCGCCATCCTCTGTTGTCGCGCCCTGAAGAGCGCCGTTTGGCGCAGCGCTTCTTCGACGACGGCGACGTCGAGGCCGCCCACACCCTGGTGGTCTCCAACCTGCGCTTCGTGGTCAAGATCGCCCACGAGTACCGCGGCTACGGCCTTAAATTGCTCGACCTCATCCAGGAGGGCAACATTGGCCTGATGATGGCGGTCAAGAAGTTCGACCCCTACAAGGGCTACCGCCTGATTTCCTACGCCGTCTGGTGGGTCCGGGCGCAGATCAAGAGCTACATCCTGCGCTCCTGGTCCTTGGTACGCATGGGCGCCGGCCGCATCCAGCGCAAACTGTTCTTCAAGCTGCGCTCGGAGCGCAACCGCGCCGCCAACGAGGGCCAGGAGGACCTGGGCGCCGACGCCCTGGCCGCCCGCTTGGGGGTCAGCGCCGACGAGGTCAACGAGATGGATCTGCGCCTGGCCGCGCGTGACTTCTCCTTGGACACCAAGCTCGGCGACGAGGGCGGCTCCGCCGCGCACCTCGACATGGTTCCCGACCCTCAGCCCTCGCAGGAGGAGCTGCTCGGCGACGCGCAGCAGAAGCGCCAGCTGCGCCAGCACGTCGCCACGGCGATGCAGACCCTCAACGAGAAGGAGCGCTACATCGTCGAGCAGCGCCTGCTGCGCGACGATCCCCTGACCCTGCAGCAGATCGGCACCGTCTTCAACGTTTCCCGTGAGCGCGTCCGCCAGCTCGAGGGCCGGATCATGAAAAAGCTGCGCACCCTGATGCTCCCCGCCGTGGCCGAAGCCACGGCCTAGTGCCCTTCAACGCGCGTCGTCGTAGCGCTGCAAAAATCCCCAGGCATCCGCAAAGCTGACGATGTCACGACGTATTGCATTAAACTCCCGATGCGCCCCCTCCCCGTGGGTCTTCTGCAGAAAACGATAGGCCACCTTCTTCCGCCGTCCAGGCGACAACAGCCGCACGAGAGGATAATCCAGCCATACCGAGA